>NZ_JBWKZH010000004.1:0-168258 GCF_059424305.1 Hydrogenophaga sp. GW456-12-10-14-TSB4
GTCTGGGACGGGTGATGCGGGTGGGTCGGGCGTGGGCCCGACAAGGTCGGTGCAGGTGGTCGGCTGCTTGCCGCTGCTCTATCGTTGCTGGCGTTGGCCGTGGGCCGCCGAGTGCCGCTCCACCATGTTATGACGGGCCTGGCGCAACACGGCCGCGCCGGACGGATCCTCTTGCTGACACAAGGCCACGCACGCCGTGGTCAGTTGGTCGAGCTGGAACTTCGGGTTGGGATGGCGGTTCGCCGGCGAGCACTGCAGATCGTGCAGCAGTTCGTACTGCGCTCGCCACAGCGATTCGCGTCGGCGCGGCGTGGTCGGTGAACGCATGACGAGCGCCGTCCCCAGGAAACCGAAGATGCGCTCGGCCGCATCATCGCGGTTGAAAACGCTGGCCACGCAGGCGCTGAGCAGGTCCGGGATGCGGAAAGTCGGCGCGACGTTGTCGCTGCTGCGCAGCAGCCCGTACAGCCAGTTGTGTTCTTCCATCCACAGCCGGGTCTCGACCACGTCGCTGGGATCGGCCGAGCCGGAGGAGGCATGCCCGGCATGGCTGGTGTTCGACATGGCAATCAGCATGGCGGTGGTCCTTGGGTCATGGTTGGCAATGACACGCTCATCAGCGCATGGACGAAGGGTAAGGGGCGGCTGCGCGGGTGTCGCGCCGCAATGCCGCTGTTCTGAGGGGGATTTCGTCATCAGCCTCGGAAGGAGCAGATCGCATTGAAAATCCGCGTGTCCACCTCTCAGTAGTCCAAGATTTCTGCCGCATCCCCGCAGGGTCAGAGATCGGCGGAATTCAACAAACGTCAGAAAACGCCGCACTTCCGGAGTTCGTCTCGCAACTGATGCACGACATCCGCCAGATTCATGGCCTCAAGCCGGTTCTTCTTCAAGAATGCCGCCCACTGCGTTTGCTTCGTCCCATCCTCAGAGAAGCCGTCGCTCAATCCGGTAGGAAGGCTGCTGGGCATCGCGAGTTTTCGGCGCTCGAAAGTCGCCGCAATGGCGCGGCGCAGTTCGGTGGGGTCCAGGGTTCCCTCGGTCATGAGTACCCAGAGATCGAAGTAGTCTTTCATCCGGGTGTTGGCCATGCCCAGCAGGCAGATCGCGTGGAACTTCTCCGCGACAACGGTGTACTTTGGGTAGCTGCGCAACTGCGGAGCGGGCAAGTCATCGAGCAGGACGGGATAGCGGATGATTTGTGCTGCTGGCGTCACCGCATCGCCAAATCCGATGTCCACCTGCAGGGCGATGCGCGCGCCGTCCAGCGTTGCTCGCAGATCGATTCGCACGCCGCCGTAGCCGGCTTCCTTGCGGATGACGGCCCCTTGCACCGACGCGACATCGAAAATGATCCCATCCTCCACAGCGATCTGGCAGATCTCTCGGAAGGCGTTCACTGCCGACTCCACATCGTCTGGGCCGAACCCTAGCAGGTCGGCGTCGCGGGTGGGCCGATGGGGCTGGTCGTACCAGAGCGAAAACAGCAGTGCACCCTTGAGCAGGTAGTTGGGGGCATGGGGTGAGGTGGACAACCGGTACAGCAGGCGCTCAAGGCCATAGTGGGTGAGCGTCAGGTTGAAGTCCTGCTTCTTGGTATCCGCATGCTGCTTCAAGCGGGCGCGGACCGAGGCTGCGATGTTGCGGCTCACGTGGTGACGCTTTCGAGGTAGGGGCGCATCACATTGGATACGCGGTCGATCATGGCGTAGTGCCAGAGAGCGTCAACCGTCACCTTGCGTTGGTCCCATCCGTCGCGCAGCGCTTCCAGCGCGACGTCCAAGCCGATCTTGTTGCGAAACTTGAAGCAATCAGCAATGGTCTTGGCTGCGTTGAAGACTGGAACGCTGACACCATCGATCTGCATGGGTTCGACGCCTTCTGACAGTGCGGAACCCGACATGCGGATGGCGCGCAGCGTGGGCTGATCGAGCCTGGGCGTTGGCGAGTTGGGTGGAATCGCGAGCCACACTTCGAACGGCGCTTGCGTGCCGATCCCATGGACGCGCAGTGCGGACAGTAGGCAGACGATGCCCTGTGGTACGCGAAGGGCTACCTCTGCCAGCGAACGGTGCTCGCTGAGTGTGCGTCCCGGCAGACTGTAGACGCCTCGGGCGACCCGCTCGAGCCTGCCTGCGGCGACCAGCCGGCTGAGCGCCATCGTCGGAAGGCCGTGCTCTGCCAGATCGCGCGCGCGCAGCAGCGGCCGCTGTCCGGCCAGCGCCAGGACGGCTTGTTCGAGTGTCGAGGCGGGGGATGCCATACCGGAGTTTGTTGCATTTATTAGTTATATGTCAATAAAGAAAGAAAAAATGCAACGCAACCGGCTTCCCTGGGCGCCGAGGGTGAGACAATTTGGGCAGGTTGAGCCGAGCGCGATCACTCGCAATTTCGCGTCTATGCGGCCTTAAATGGTCTGGTGTACCCAAAGGTGTACCCAGGAATCAGGACAACCAGGGAAAAGTGAGCGTTGGCGCGGGCTATAGAGGTTTTTCGAACCAGTCCCAGCCACCAGTTAAATCAAGCACTTAGGCCAACTCGTTGAGTTGGCCTTTTGTTTTCTAAGGGGTGTTAATGTGCTGATGGCCAAAAGTCAATAAAATCAATGACTTAGACCCGTTCTGGCAGGCCGTCTAGCAAAATTAGAGAATGTTGCGTCAACGCAACGGGTCGGGGAGCCCCCAACCCCGCGAAGCGCGGCCGCGCCTCAAGACCTCGTTCGGGCTGCTCGCCTGTCAGCTTCTCGGCAGCGCCCTTGACGGTCGTTACGCTCGGGCGGTGGGCATTGGATGCTTCAGAAAGTCGGTCGAAACCACCTCGTTCGCTAAGTGCCTGTTTGACGTAGTCACCGAGTGACATCGCACTCGGGTCGAAGCCAGTAAGAAACACGACCTTTCCGCCTTGAGTATGTGCATCTGCGACTGGCCCCTTCTTTGCGTCCAGCGTCAACACCGCGGAATGAAAGGACCGCGCCGCTAAAGCAATGTCGGCTTCTTGCTTGTACAGCTCGGTTTTGGGATTCATTTTTAGATAGCTTGGTTTTTGCAGGGCCCGCTGGGAGCCAATGAACTTCAGCTCCTCATCACTCGCAAAGCGTCCGAAGTCAAAGCCCGCCACCCGCTGCTTTCCCGAAGGTACCTGGACCAGTTGAGGCTCGGTGAAGTGGTGTCGAGGCGGAGCAAGGTGAAGCAGGCAGGACCTGCGCGTTCTCAAAGCACCTGAGTGGCGTCACCTCCTGGGTTGCTGTCGTTTAGGTGTTTTGGTGCTGCCGAGTTTTTCGATACTGTTTTCGCACGCCTAGTCCTGTCTTTTTTGCATTTTGATTGTTCGAGAGGCGATTTTGTGTAACAGTGTTCCGAATCGTTTTGGAGCTGTTGCTGGCTTCTGTTGTCGTTTTCGCACTCTAGGTATCGGTTCTACGTAACATGCATGTGGGTTTCAAGGCGCTGGAAGCGGCGCACGGTCTTCGGCTCACGCAACCCTTGCGGGTGGTGTCGAGCATCGGCACGACCCGTTTCAGCAAGCACGCGCCCGAGCTGGACCAGAACCAGTACACCCCGGGATACCGCCCGGAGGACAGCTTTGCTGGCCACTTCGGGTTCGGTCTCAAGTACGAGGAGGTGCACCTGGAGTTCTTGGCTCGGCTGTTTGCCGCCACCGGCCCCGAGCCCATTGCCGCCTGGTGCCGAAAGGAACCCACGGGCAAGTACGCCCGCCGTGCAGGGTTCTTCTACGAATGGCTGACCGGGACTCGCCTGGAGGTGCCCGACCTCACCAACGGCGCCTACATCCCCGCCGTGGATGCGACGGCCTACCTGACACGCACGGAGGCCGAGCGCGACAAGCGCTGGCGGGTCGACAACAACCTACCGGGCAACCGCAACTTCTGTCCGCTCGTGCGCAGGACGGCGGCGCTGCAAGAGGCGCTGACATTCGATCCCGCCGCGGCGCTGGCTGAACTCGACAACGAGTTTGGTGAGGACGTGCTCATGCGGGCAGCAGCCTGGTTGACGCTCAAGGAGTCAAGGGCCAGCTTTCTCATTGAAAACGAAGCAGACAAGACCGACCGCATCAAGCGTTTCGCGCACGTCATCGGGGAGCATTGCGGCAAGCTTGCAGACCCGATGTCCGACGCGAGCTTGCTGGTGCTGCAAGGGGGGATACTGGGTGAGGCGGTACTAAGCAAGGGCCTTCGCCGTTCGCCTGTCTTCGTGGGCCAGTCCAGCATCCACGGTGACATCGTCCACTACATCGCTCCCCATTTCGATGATGTGGCCGGGATGCGCGACGGACTGATCGAATTCGAGCGTGCTACCCGTGGTCAGGAGGCGCTGGCGCGTGCCGCTGCCATCGCTTTCGGTTTCGTCTACGTGCACCCCATGAGCGACGGCAATGGCCGCATCCACCGGTTCCTGATCAACGACACGCTGCAGCGCGACGGCGCGGTGCCCGAGGGCATCATCCTCCCCGTGTCGGCGGGCATCACGAACACCCGCGAGTTCGGGCACGGCTACGACCGTACGCTGGAGGTTTTTTCTCGACCATTCATGCGGCGGTATGCCGAGGCCCACTGGTTCGGCACGCTGATCACCTATGCCGACGGCGTGAAATCGAACCTTGTTTTTGACGACTATGCGGGCGCCAACCACGCGTGGCGTTACCCCGACCTGACCGAGCACGCGGTCTACACGGCCAGGCTGGTCGCGCACACGATCCGGATCGAAATGGCGGAGGAGGCGAGGATGCTGCTGATGTTCCAGCTCGCCCAGCGACGCATCAAGGATGTGATGGAGATGCCGGACCCTGATGCCGCCCGCATCATCCGTTCGATCAAGGACAACAACTGGCAGGTGTCGGGCAAGCTGGTGCGAGAGTATCCGCAGCTTGAAGACCGGCTGCTCTCATTGCGCATGGTTGAGGCCGTGCAATCGGCCTTCGAAGGACGGGAGCCTGCTCCCATCATCGGGTAAGAGCGTTCGAAGAGCTGGATTTCGGGGTGAAACCAGCAGGTACCCAACCCGAAATGGCCCCTAGAGTGGTCGACGACACCCTCGACGATCGATCATGCGCGGACTGTCTAACTTCCTTGCAAATCGCAAGACCCCAGGCCTGGAACTCGACCAGCTGAACCTGTTCGAGGACAAGCCCATACCGACGGGTCTGGCATTGCTGGTGCCTGTCGACCAGCTGGACGAAGACCCGGACAACCCGCGCAAGGAGTACCTGCTGGTGCCGCACGAGCAGGTGACCGAAGACAAGACCTTGAAGGACTTCCTCAGCTTCGCGAAGTCAGCCCGCAAGTGATGGTGCTGAGTTCTCGATGGATGGGGTCGGACTGTCCGACCCCTTTCTGTTGGGCGTCAGAAGGCAGATTGCAGGATAGGCTGACCGCGGTTGAGCTGTAGCGACCAGAGCCTTGCAGAGCATCCATCACGCGCGTCGATGGAAGTGGGTGATGGCCCGCCCCAGCAGCACAGCCACCGCGATCGGAAAACCAGCCAGTGCCATGGGGTGCATCGACACCGGCAGCACGAATGCGATCACCGTGGCGCACAGGGTGATGATGAGCAGTGAGCACCACACGGCGAACATCTCGGGATCGTGCTGCAGGAATTCCTTGGCCCGGATGACGCGCACCAGGGCGCCGTCGGTGCCCGCGACCAGCACCAGCGGCAGCAGCCACGGCAGCCATTGGAGCAGGACGGACAGCCGGTAGCTCGCGAGCATCAGCAGCGCATCGACCGAGCGGAAGTAGGCGTTGTGGAACAGCCGCTGATTGACCGAGGCCATCTCGGAGGCCACCGCGCCATGGACCCCTGATGTTCTGGGCATGTCCCGGAGTGCGGGAATGGGGCTGACCTTGGCAGCGCCGGACTGCATCTGCATGGCGCGGTCCAGCATCGCGAGGGCGGGTTCTGCGCCCCAGAATTCCAAGGCGGCCTCGTGTTCGCTTCGCAGCTGCGCCAGGAAGCGCTCGGGGGGATGGGCCGAAGGCACATAGAGCACCAGCACGAGCAGCAGAACCAGGGAGACGACCGCCACCGCCCGGATCATGCCCGCCTCTCTTCAGAACGACTCCCTTCAGGACGGCCGTCGGCATCCGGGTCGATGATCGGGAAGCGCCCTTTGACGATGCGGCCTCCGGACACCGAAGCGAAGTACTGCAGATTGGGCAGCTTGCCCAGGATGTCGGCGGGCACGACCTCCTCGAAGCTTTCGGTGAGCTGGGTGGAGTAGCTCGAAGAGAAGTCCCCCAGGTGGGCATCGGCCCCGTGACTCAGTCCCACGCGCACGGTATGGATCGCGGTCTTGCCGAAGGTCTCCACCACGAAGTCCTGCGTGGGTCGGTCCTTGGTGCGCAGGGCGATCAGGTTGTTGAGGTTGCCCAGGGCCATGCGGGCCGCGTCTTCGCTGCCAAGACGCCTCGCCAGGTCGGCGAGGGTCTGCATGGCGCAGGTCGCGAAGATGCCGCCTTCGGCCCCCTTGTTCAGGATCTCGATCAAAGGCTGATTGATGACGTTGCTGACCTCGTCCACGAACAGGGCGATGCGGCGGTAGGTGCCGAGGTTGTAGCGCATGCCCGCACGGGCGGCCTGATCGGCCAGGGCCAGCGCGCCGATGGCCGAAGCCACCGACGGGTCGGGCAGCGCATCCAGGCACATGTAGAGCACGTGGCCCCCGCGCTCGATCTTCTCGAAGTTCATGATCGGGCGCATATCGTCCGCATCGAAGGGGTCCGGCGACAGGCTGCGGCCGAGGTCGCCGGAGGTGAGCATCGAGAGGATGGGGAGCAGGTTGGCCGTGATCTTCTGGTAGTGCTCGCGGTTGTGCCTGAACACGCGGACCTGGGCGTCGAGCACCTTGTCGCGCTGGTTCTGCGCGACAAGGTGTTCGTAGTAGGCGACGAAAGCCATCAGGTCGGCACTGGCCGCCTCCGAGGGGCGTCGCATGTTGCCGCGATGAGCGTCGTGCAACAGCTTGCGCATCTCGGGCTGCTCGCGCCAGGCACTGCCCAGCAACTGCTCATAGAAGCGGCGCAACGAAGCTTCGAGCACAGGTTCGATGCCGCCTTCGATGTACTTGGTCAGCTTGATGAGGTTGGGCCGCTCCTCCAACGCGACCAGCCCTTGCACCACCACGTTGACGGCATCCCAGCCGAAAGCCGAGAAGGCACCTGCGGTGTCAGGCGGCATGATGGACTGGATGCGCGAGGCGATCTCGGTCGGCTTCTGCCAGTTGAACGTGAAGTCCAGCCTCACCCCTCGGTCCGGGAAGGCGGGATGAAACTCCATGAAGGTGTCCGCTTCCCGGTAGTCCTCGCAGGCCCGCTCGACCACGCGCTTCAGGCGCCGGCTGTTCTTGGGATCGATCACGATCACGACATCGCCGCGGCGCACCGCCTGTGTGATCAGGTTGGCCAGCGCAACGCCCTTGCCGGACTGCGTGGTGCCCACCAGCAGCGTGCCGCCCTCGAAGTTCTGCAGCGGACGGTGCAGCGGATGTTCTCGCGGTTCGACCCCGTGGATATAAGGCAGGCCGATCTCGGCATCCGGCTGTGCGGCATCGCCCTGGCCGAGCACAAGCTGGAGCCAGCGCGGGACCGTGAACTCCCGATAGTCCACCTTGGACAGTTCGTAGAGGCGCTGCGCATGCACCGGCCGCCATTCGAAGCCGAAGCCCAGGAAGACCTGGGATGGGTCGGTGCACAGGCGAGCCAGTTGGTCCGTGCCCAGGACCTGGATCCGCCGTCCCCCCAGCGACCCACGCAGGCGCAGCACACGCACCGCCTGCGCCAGCCGTCGAAGCCCCATCAGCAGGCAGGTGGCGGCGAGCACGAGGGCGGGCATGGCGGGCAGGCGGCCCGTGGCCGCGACCCCTGCGAAGTACAGCGTGGCAGCCAGCCAGACCAGGCCGGCATGGGCCTCGAAGGCGTGGCGCCACGGCATCTCATAGCGGCGCACCAGCATCTCAGCTGCTCCGAGGCGGCTTGCTGGCCGCCGCTTCGGGTGGAGCGGTTGTCGGCTCAGTTGCGCCACCGAAGGCCCGTGCATCCAGGCCTTCGACATGGGCCGGTGAGAGGACCACGCCGAGGACCACCGCGTCGCGGATCTGGCGTGCGACCGTCGGCGGCCCACTGGCCTGTTGGCGCCAGATCATCCGCGTGTCGTTGAGGGCCCGGATCGCGATGCCGGGCTGCACCCCGCGGCGCTCGAACTCGCCCAAGGGAATGAAGATGCCCTCGGCCACGGTGCAGACATCGGACGCGCGGGCGCTGTCGTGCAAGGTTGCCACGATGTCCGCGAGCACGTGGCGAACGGCGGGGTTCAAGCGCATCGGTGCCTTGAGGCCAAGGACGCTTGGTGCGGACGAACTGACGGATGCCGGAGTTTGAGCGTCTGCGGCTTTCATCGTGGATGCTTTCTTAGCGGAAGGGACTTCGGCAGGCATGTCGGGTGCAGTGTCCGTGTCGAGCAGCGACAGCTGGCCCTCCCGGGCTTCCCCTGCCGGCGCACCGAGTCCCTTCGTGGCAGCCGGGCGGGGCGTCGGGGTCGGCGCCGGAGAAGGGGCTGCGCCAGTTGCCGGCGGCGCACCGGAGGGCGGCGGCTGAGGCGCAGGCCGTGACGGGGGCGGTGCGAGCAGGCTGGCCTCAAGCACCGCGGGCGGTGGATCGAGCCCCGTCAGAAGGATCGCGGCGCTGGCGAGTTTGACGGCGTCGATCGGCGCTTTGGCGCCCGGCGGCTGGATCGCCCAGGTCTGGCTTGTGGCGTCGAGTCCCACGAACACCCCCGCCTCCAGCAGCAGGTCCAACAGGGTGTGCGGAGACTTCGGGATGCCCGCCAGCTGGTCGCTCTCCAGCAAGGCCAGGACATCCTCGGCCGCGCCGGGCCATGCGAGAAAAAGGCCCTCCGGCCCGATCCAGACCCGGCTCTTGTCCCGGTTGGCGGTCCAGGCCGAGTGGCCGGCTGCGAGCCTGCGCAGCGCGTCCACCAGGTAGCGCTCCAGATGTGAACCGTATTGGGGCTTACCATAGCGGTCGGCGCCGGCCAGCAGGTTGCGGTCGACGACGAGCGCCATCGAGCGGCGCACAAGCTCATCGAGCACGTTGTGCTCGCGGTACTGCGGGAGGCCTGCGATGCTGGCCATCAGCTGCGGAACAACGATCGCGTTGCCGCTGCCCAGCATCTGCATCACCTCGGCCGGGACGACATGGGGGAGTGCGAACAGACCCAGGCCCCGCGACTCGCGGGCATGGGTGCGCCAGCGGACAAAGTAGCGGTCAATGGTCCGTTGTTCCAACCATGGCGTGAGGCCCCCCAGAAATGATGGCCATTCCTCGCCGTCCGCCGTTGTCACGATCAGGTGGCTCAGCGTGCGGTGCAACTCGCAGCACAGGCCGCCGATGAAGGTCGCGATGCGCCAGCGTGGCTCCAGCGCGCGGCGCTCCGAGATCGTCGCGCGTCCGCCGAAGATATGTGCATCCGTACCCTGCAAACTGAAGAACGCGGTCTCGAGGCCCAGTTGCAGAAGGCCGCCTGGAGCCCGGAAATAGTTGTCCGCGGTGGCAGGAAGTAGGTGGACGAAGCGTGCATACCGATGGATCAGCGGCATGAGTTCGCGATCAAAGGTGGCCCGATCTGCACCGAAGCACAGCTTGATCCGGCCCAGCAGTCCTTGGTGGCCCGAGAGGATGGCATCCAGGGACAATGCCTCGAAACCTGGGTCCGAGGAGGCGAAGGCATGCGTGGCTGTACTGAGGGTGGGATCGGCCGAGGCCATCGATGGATCTCCGCGCCGGGTCAGACGCTTGGACGATCCATTCTTCGGAAGAGGGCCGTGCCTGGCTTGTCGAAATGGAAGCGAAGTGCCAGGGCTTTCGCCATCAGCCTCGCGACGCGCCGTCGCCGTCGGGTTTCCCGTCCTGCAGTTTGCCCACGGGATCGTGCTTGGCCGCCACGAACGCGGTCAAGCGCGGGTCCCGGCCATGCTTGTCCAGCAATTGGCAGAACGGGCAGGCGCGAACTGCCGTGCCGTGACCGCCTATGGCGTCGAGGAACTCGCTGCCGCAGCGCTGACACAGTGCGATGCGAAAACCGGGTGTCTTGGCGATCCACAGCCCCTCGGTGTGCGATGCGAGGTCAAAAGCCCTGTCGAAGCTGATCCGGCAGGGTGGGCGGTAGACCGACTGATAGTAGCGGTAGGCGGCGATGAGCGCCTCAGGGGCACCAAAGCCCATGCGATGCAGCCGCTGGAAATTGGCGACGACGATGGACGCCTCGGTGCGGTACAGCAGGTTTGCATGGTGAAACCACTCGCGCGTATCTGGAGCGCGCCCTCGCGGTGGTTGTGCACCGCCAACGAACAGAAGGTGCAGCAGTTCCTGCGGCCGCAGGCCGGTCAGGTGGTGAATGGTCCGCACGCGCGCACCGAGCAGCGCGCAATCACGCGCCAGCGCCAACGCACGCACGCGCTGGTTGACTCGGGTGCCGGGCATCACGGTTTCGCCGGGATCGCGATCGGTGTCGTGGGGTTCGGTGGGTGCGCGGCGGCGAGCGTCCCGGCCAAGGCGAGCGGCGTTTTCAGCAGCGCGACGAAGTCGGTCCGCGGCACGAAGAGCGAGATCTCGCCGATCGCGCGTACCTGAGAACACAGGTTGGCCGGATTCATGGCACGCAGCTGTTCGACTTGGGCGGCATTCATGCTGAACTTGCGGCAGGTGCCGACCTCGTCTCGCTCCGTCCCAACACGGATCACATGGAGCAGTTGCAGGTTGGTGGACTGCACATCGGATAGAAGCAGGTGGCACATGGTCGGTTCCTTGGTGTCCCCGGCGGGGGAGGGTGTTGACGATGGTTCACGACGTCCTCGAATCGGATAATGTGGCTAATGTTCTTCCAAGACAGCATATGCTGTGCGCGTTGATCGGATTCACACAAACGGCTGTGTGTTCGCGGGCTGCCTGGATTTGCCACCCGAAACGGCCGGGGATCGCGGGCGTTTCCGAAAAATCGCACATCCTGTAACAGAGCTGGGGGGTACAACACGGCCTCGCATCCGTTGAGGAGAATCGCATGCCCGTCACCAGGACTCTGTCAAACCGCACGTCCAAGCGAGACCCGGTGCGCCGCGGGTCCAAGGTACGTAACGCGCGGTACTGGGGCCGCGCCGGAACGTCGATGGCGCACCGCGAGCGTCAGACCGAGGTGGCACCGCCGGAGTTGGTCCCGGCCGTGCGCGATCGATTGCGGGCCAGACTCGCCGCCATGGGGATGGCCCACAACAAGGTGGTTTCCTTCCTGGCGGGGATGACGCGACGGGCACCCCAAAGCGTGCGGCGCTGGATCGACGCGAAGGATCCCGGGCTACCCGACCTGGAGTCCTTTGCCCGGCTGTGCGTCGGGCTTGGCTGCAGCGCCGATGCGTTGATGGGCCTGACAGGTGATGCAGCGCAAGAGCCGTATCGCTGTGCTCACCTCGTGCAGGTGGCGAACTGTGTTCATGCCATGACGGACTCGCTGACGCGAGGCGGACAGCTGGGGGTTCCGATGCGCGTGCCGGGCGATGAGATGGCTCCTCGCCTGAGGCCCGGCGACCTCGTCTTCGTGGACACGACAGTCACTCACCTCATCGGGAACGGGATCTACGCACTCCGTTGCAATGACCGCCTCATCATCCGGCGGGTTGAGCAGCGCCTGGGCAAAGGCATCGTCCTGAAGTGCGACAACAAGGCATACGCGGATCACGAATGGACAGCGGCGACATCGGGCCGGCGCCGCGGCGTGAAGGTCGTTGGCAAGGTCCATGGTGCGATCAGCGTGCACCTGTTCTAGGGACGCGCTGACGGAGCGCATTCCGCGGCCTTTTCACAGAGGAGCGGAAGAGGCGACAGCCCCTTCCGTCCACTTGCACCTACGGGCTCTTCATGCCCGCTGCGGCCAACGGCTTCCACTCGGCAGCACTGAGTTCGATCAGCTTGCCGCCCAGCGCCTCGAACTCGGTGGCCCGGTCGTAGTCCTCGACCTCCTGGCTGTAGTGGGTGACCGCATTGACCAGGCCGTAGCCCGACAGGTCCCCTCCGGCCACCAGATGGCGCAGCACGCCCGAACGCTCCATGTCGTTGAGCGTGTAGCGCTGCGCCAGCACCTCGACGCTTTGCACCGGATCGCCGATGAGCTGGATGCCCATGGTCCTCTGCATCTTCGCGGCGGCCTGTCGGAAGGTCGCCTCCGACACCGCGGCCTGCACGACGTCGCGCACCTTCAGGAAGAATGCCTTGTCGTCGGCCTGAAGGGTGTCGTCCTGGTAGACGGTCACGCCTTCGTCCTCCTGGGCCATCGAACGACCCACGTGCGTCTTGCGCAAGGCGCGGTCCGCCACGATCAGGCCGTTGCGGCACACCAGTCGGAACAGCAACGGCTGCACCGACAGCGTGCCCTGGCCGACTTCGGAGTTCGAGATCGCGATGCCAGCCTGCACGATGTCGCCAGGCGCCATCTCGTACGTCAGCTTCGACGTGACGCACTTGAGGTACATGCGCGTCTCGGTCAGTTCCACCGACTCGAACGTGAGACCGGGCAGGCCGTGCAAAATGGGCAGGACGTGGTCGGCCAAGTCGAAGTTGTCCAGTCGGCGGTAGCGGTCGGACAGCACGGCGCGCACATGGCCATCGAGCGTGCGCAGCAGCCGCCGGTCGGCCTCGCTTTGCAGCCAGGTGTTGACGTTGCGATCCAGCAATGCCGGCTGGTTCTCGCGCATGCGTTCGAAGTACGCATACGGGATGCCCAGCTTGTCGGCCAGTTGGCGACGCGCCAGCGGCGTCACGCCATAGGCCGCCGGCCCACCGGCTTCTTCGATCACGAGGCTCGTGCCGCCGCCTTCGCTGGTGCTGTGGCGCACCAGCGGGGAGGGCACGACCAGATCCTTCTTGGTGTCGAGCTGGCGTTGCAGTTCCTGCGCCAAACTCACCAGGGTACGTCCGCTTCTCATGACAATCTCCTTCGATTGAGAAAAAGCGAGGACGGCTCTCCCCACGGGGATGCGCATCCCCGCAAGGGCTGATGAAGGACCGGCTTCAGACCGGTCCCCGAGGGCGCGACCGGGGTCGCGCAGAAAGCTCCAAGGCTGCCTTCGCCACGTGCGTGGCCTGGTTTGGCAGCGACCAGGGGAGAAGCCTTTGCAGTGCAGGCTCGGTTCGCAGAACCTGCGCTGAAAAGACGGGGGCGGGCGAGATGCCCACCCCCTGCCAAAGATCACGCGGCGCGCAGCAGCACGGCTTCCTGCCGCTGGCGCCAGACGTCGGCCCAGTCCGTGCCCGCCTGCCGGGGCAGGAAGACGCGGATCGCGCGCGGGCCCCCCTGGACCTCTTCGCGCTTGAGCCGGCGGGCGGCCGCATACGCGCTCGCCTGTCCCGTGAAATCGCCGTCGGCGTCGTTGTCACCGTAGACACATACGCTGCGCACCGTGTCCGGGACCCAGAGCTTTTCCAGGTTGCCCGCACTCAGCGCGCACCACACCGGCTTGCGCGTCGCGAGAAACACCGCGATGCCGGTCTCGATGCCTTCGCACACCGCCAGTTCATCGGTCGGTTCTGCCAGCCGCACGGCGGCGCCCGAGAAGCCGCCGCTGAGCACCTTCTTCGCATCGGGTGCATCGAGCTTGCGGCCCGCCTGCAGGTAGGTGCGGTGCAGGGTGACGGCACCTTGCGCGTCTTGCACGCTGGCCAGCATCGCGGGGTACTCGGCCACCTTGCGTGCCTTGGCCACCCCTTCCTTCTGGTAGTAGCCCAGCGCCGGATGAAAGCGCAGCGATCCGGGGTAGCTGCTCAAAGCCAGGCCCCGACCCCGCAGGTAACGGTCCACCACGTCGCCGAGAGTGACCGCACGCGCTTCGTTCCAGATGCGCTGCACCAGCTTTTTCATGCGCTCGGGCGTGGCATCGTCGGGCGGCTGCGCTGGGGGCAGCATGCCCAGCACCTTCTCGACCGCGCACAGCGCCGCGTGGAAGTCCATGGCCTTGCAGGCCTGCAGCAGCTTGAAGCCGCCACCCGGGCCGCACTTGCGGCAGTGGTAGTTCCCCTCGCCGAACTTGTCGGTGTACTGGAACCGGTCCACCCCGTCCTTGCAGACAGGGCAGGGCATGGGCTTGCGCTTGAGTAGTCGTTCGTCCAGGCCCATGGCACCGAGAATCTCGGTCCATCGACCGTGGGCGCGCTGCTTGACCGCATCCACGCGGGCGGCGTATTCAGCGTTCTGCATGGCCGCCTCCGACCGGCGCCTTGAGGGCCGCGTTGCTTCCGACCAGATCCACTGTGCAGCCGGGCTTGCCGCCCACGCCAACGGTCACCTCGAACCGCCTGCCGTGCAGCAGCGGATACTTCCCGAGATGGAGTTCATCCAGCAGCGAGGTCAGCGTGTCCACCGGATTGGTGGAGCGCAGCCGGCGGATGAGGTCGGCCAGTGCTTCACGGTCCGCGTCCATCTCGTCGTCACGGTAGCGATCGCTCCCATCAATGAAGTCGGACAGCTGGCGCACCGGCTCGCCCGTGGTTTCGCCGGCGGGGACCAGGATGTCGCCGTCATGGCAGACGCCTTCGTCCACGATATCCACCTCGTGCTCGCCCACGCGGATGCGGACCGACTGGCAGACGATGACCAGGGGCCAGACCCACCGGCCTTCCAGCGTGGCGCGCGCCGTTTCCAACTGCACCTCGATCTGTGCCTCATGGTCCTCGAGGCAGTGGACATGGGGCCTGAGCCAGTGGCCCGGATCGAGCAGATGGACCTCGGCGGTCAGCCATTGTTTGTGCTTCGCGAGCATCCAGTGCCCCGTGTTATCGCCACCGGGCCAGCCCAGCGACACGATGGTCACCCGGCCTTCCTCGATGTCGCGGCGGCTGGGCGCGGTGTCGACCGGCTCGACATAGTCCCGCTGGCCGTAGGGCGCCTGGACCGGATAGCCGACGATGCGCTCGAACAGCGCCACTGGCAACACGTCCATGTCGTTGAGCAGGTCCTGGTGGCCCCACAGCTTCATCGCATCGAAATAGGTCTCGACGAACTCGCCAGCGGGGATCTGCGTCCGGGCAACTTCGAGGATCGTGCGCCAGCACAGCTTGACCTGGTGGTCTATCCGCTGGAGCTGCTGGTCGGCGTCGATCAGGATGTCGCGGTCCGGGAGCCGCGCCATGAACTGCTGAGGGTCGAGGTGAACGACGTTGACCTCGCCTGCGCTGTAGTACGTGGGCCGCTTCACGCAGAAGCCCTGGAGGAACACCAGCGTGTGACGCGAGGCCTTGCCGCTGCGGTTGCCCGTGACATGCACCGCACCGATCGGCGAGGGCATGAAGGGCAGGTGGTCCTCGGCGAACCGACGCTCAAGCTGCTTGCCGTTGAAGACCACGTCGACCGGGAAACCTTCGCAGAGTGCTTCCATGCGCTGCGCCAGGTCGGCGATGTGGACGCCGCGCAGTTCGATGACGGTGCCGCCGACCGCTTGTTCGGCGATCTCGACCTCGAAAGCCTCGCGCCGCAGCGCCGCAGCGGTGTCGATGTCCACGCGGTGCTGGCCCGAGGCGACCACGACGTGGGTCGCGGCGTACAAGCACTTGGTGAAGCCGATGCCGAAGGGGTGCTCCTGTTCAGTAGTCCCTTCGTCCCAACCGGACTCGTGGAAGCTCAGCAGTTTCTGGAAGTCCTCGATGCCATGCCCGTCGTCCTGGACGCGCAGC
This sequence comes from Hydrogenophaga sp. GW456-12-10-14-TSB4, assembly GCF_059424305.1. NCBI lineage: Bacteria > Pseudomonadati > Pseudomonadota > Betaproteobacteria > Burkholderiales > Comamonadaceae > Hydrogenophaga > Hydrogenophaga sp. GW456-12-10-14-TSB4. The sequence goes on from NZ_JBWKZH010000004.1 coordinate 15,725, forward strand.
ACACCGCCTTCGGCTTGGCGGTCGACGACGATGTGAAGCGCGCCCGCGCGGCGGGCGTTCTGCAAAAGCTCGGTGACCAGCGTGAACCGGTCGGTGAAGGCATAGCGCTGGTTGCGCAGGGCGCCCTCTTCGTTGAAGCGTACTTGGATCTTCATGGAGATCTCCTGTTGGGAGGCGGACCGCCCGCAGCGGGATGGCCCATTGAGGGTGGTGGTGATCAGGCACAGGCGCCGGTGTCGCTGGGCACCGATGCGGTGAAGAGCTGGCCGCAGGCCAGTGCGTGGGCCAGGGCGTGCTCTTTGAATTCCCAGGGCAGCAGTTGCCGGCTGTCCAGGATCTCGCCGTGGGCGCCCAGGCGCACGACCTTGAAGCCCAGCGGATGCCAATGCACCCGGTAGAGCAGCCGGTCGGCGCCGGCGATGACGAAGCCCCGCCCGGCCTGGCCGGTCAGGACCTCGCTTTCCTTCACGAGGTATTCGATGTCGCCCAGGTCCCGGACCGGAAGCAGCGCTTCCGATCGCCTGGGGTGATGTGCGGTGAGATGCATGGCTCAAGTCCTCATTCGTTGTCCGGCACGCAGGCCGGGTGAGAAACCGCTGCCGTTGCCGCAAGCCGCGGCGGCAGCGCATCGGTCGCCATAGGCAAGGCGCGCTCCGTCGGCACATCAAGGGACGCGAAGCAGGGCTGCGGCGTGTCCTCTCGCATGGTTTCTTCCATCGCGATGGCGTCCTGGTGGTCCAGGTGGCCGACGATGCCGTAGGCCATGAAGATCGCCAGCAGGCAGAGAAGGTCCTTCCAATCGGTCATGGCGGACTCCTTTCAAGGTTGAAGGGCGGGAGCGCGGCGCGCTCCCACGTTGGGGGGTGTCGGGCCGGTTGATCAGGCGAACAGGTCGCCTTCGAGGGCGACGCGCCGGACCTCTTCATTGATCCACTGGGGGTTGCGGGCCAGCCGGGTTTCGACCCAATCGGGGTGGTCCACGATGGCCTCCCGCACCCACGAGGGGTAGCGCGTCAGGGTCTGGAGCAGCCACCGGCGCACGGCACAGCGGATGAAGTCGCGGACCTCTTCGGCGTCGACCAGGCCACAGTACGGCAAGGGCGACAACGGGCTGCAGCCCACCACGCGCAAGCAGGACACGAAGCTGAAGGGCTTGTGGTCCTTGTCGCGTTCGGTGAAGACCCAGCGCAGGGTGTCGAACTTCTCTTCCAGCGGCGTCTCGGGATCCGCCAGTCGGCCGATCTCCTTGAGCAGCCGCCAGTGCAACAGCACGACGTCTTTCTCGCTCCATTCGATGGGCGATTCGTCGTCGGCCGCATCGAGCATGGCCGTGGCAGTGGCGACGGGGACGATATGTGCGTCGCCGGTTTGCAGCCGCTCAAGCAGGGCCTGAAAGACAGTCCGCTCGGCGGGCTCGTTCTCGGACACGACGCCGATTGGCGGATAGGGACGGATCTCGGGTGAGATGCTGTGGTCCAGCATGGTGGGCTCCTTGGGAGAAAGGCAGGAGCCCACGCACCGGTCTGGGGGCGGTTGGCCCCAGGGGGTGGACGGATGGACGGATCCGCGGTGCGGATCGGGGATTCCAGGGCTGGCTAGGTCACGGCGCGGTGCGTCGTGGGGCCGGTGTGCCAGCAACCGGCAGGGAGAAAGCTTTCGGCGCCAGGCAAAGGATGCCCGGCCCGGCCTCGAAAGCCGCCGGTGGAAAGGTCGGTATCAAGACGCCGATGCCGCGCAAGTGGCGCGCGGGTTCTGCGTCAGAGGAAACTCCAGGGCTTGCCAGGGAGAGCAGGGCCAGCTACTGCTTGGTTGACACAGTAGGGCCCACGGTGTTGGGTGTCAACGCCTGGAGCGGTCTGAACCATCGCCGATGCCGAAATCAGCCCGACTTCGTGCCCGTTTCGCGTGGCGAATGAAAGCAGCGCCTTCGATCATTGCGATGGAATGCGATTCCCAAGGAGCTAGCGACCATGGCCGACATCGAGTTTGTCAAGCACGACCAGGGCGGCGTCAACGCCCGCATCCTCGCGAAGGAAACCAAGGCCGACTTCCGGCGGGTCGAGGCTGCGAGCCTGAAGATCAAGGCGAGCTTCGCCAGCGCCGAAGGCAAGCGGCTGTTCATTCGTTACTTCAATACCTTCCAGTTGGCGATCCACTTCATCTCGGTGATCTCCAGAACCCGGCTCAACCACAATGACGTCGCAAAGGTCGAAGCTCTTGTGCGCGTGCAGATGGACAAGATCGCCGACGAACTCAACCATGCGATCGACGGCGCGGAGGCGCTGTTCCAGGCCAATGGCATCACGAGCACCGCTACCTATGACACCGTCCCGATGGAGCTCGATGTCGGCGTGCTCTCGTCGAGCAGCCGGCGCTACCTGGAAGTTCTTGGCAAGCTCGATCAATTGATGCCGCTGCTGCAGACCCTGGAGATTCATGAGGTCATCACCACGCAAGCCGTCGACATCGAGCGGGCCGGGCTCAAGCGCCGCGTGCGCGACGTCGCCAACGGCACCCGAAACCTGGCCGCTCGCCTGCGCCGGGAAATGAACACCCTCGATGCGCGTCGCGGCGCCGGTGATCCGCAGGCTGCGCCGGTCCCGCAGACTGAGCCGGATGAAATGGATCCAGTCGAAGACCGCTCCGATCCGCCCGTGGAGCCCTCGGCTTCTGACGCGAAGGCGCCTCCCCCGGAGGCTGCCGAGTCGACCGAGGCGGGTGAGGGCACCGCCGCGACCGCGTAGGAGCCTGCGCGGCAGTAGCGTGACGGCAGGAAGAATGCTTGATAGATGTGTATGACCGCCGCAAGTTGCCAACCTTACGAACCGCAGCAGCAAAGGCTGCTGCCTGACGCGCTGCAAGACGGGCTGCCCGAGGAGTGCGCTGGTGGTGACCACGACTACAGCTACAACGTGCAGGCCGCGGTGGACGAGGCCGAGTGGATCGTGGTGGTGGCCGAACGCTCCTGCCGCCGCCGACAGCGAGTGCCTGCCGGTGCTGCTGGCGGCGGTGAAGGCCAACCTGGGCCAGGACACCGGCCAAGTGTTGGCTGAGGCGGGGTTCCGCTCAGAGGAGTTTTCGAGCAGCTCAAGGACAGCCCGAGCGAGCTGATCGTGACGCTGGGTAGCGCGGAGGTCAGCAGGCGCTGGCGATCGATGACCAAGGGTACCCGCGCACCACGGCGATGGAGGTCAAGCTGAAGACGCCACAAGGGCAGGCGGGCTACGGCAGAGGACGTGAATGATGGAAGCGTCCAATGGGGGCCAGTGCGTGCTGGGCTTCAGGCAATCCAGCCTGCGGGGATTGGAGAAGATCGAGTCCGAGTTGAAGCTGGTGTGTCTGGCGCTCAACCTGAGTGCGATGTGCCGCTTGCGGGGCACTTGAGGGGGCGCGTAAGCCGAAGGAGGTCGCCTAGGCGGTCATCTGATCGTCCAGCGATCGCATCGTGGTCAATGCGGGCAGCCGCAGCGATCGATACGATTTTGGCCGGCAAAACTCATACCTCAAACCATCCGCTGAACGCTCTGCTGCGCAGACTCCCAACGGTGAATCGGCGGTGAGGAACCATCGTGGTCAGACATCGCCGAAAGACGAGGCAATGCGCCGCAGTTGGGCGGATTTTCGGACACGGCGGATATGACGCGATCATTCCGAGCGCCAGGCCCGCGTCAAGACAACTGGATTTCAACCACCGTGCGTCCGGGTGCGCTCTGCAGCGAGAGCACCGCGCCGATCGCGCGGGCGCGTTCCCGCATCGCCAGCAGTCCCTTGCGCCACGGCGCGGTGGCGTCGAATCCGCGGCCGTTGTCCACGATGCGCAGGCGCACGCCTTGCTCGGCCGCGACGGCTTCGATGCACAGCTCGGTCGCCTGCGCATGCTGCAGCACGTTGGACAAGGCCTCGAACACCATGAACTGCAACTGGCGCATCGCGCCGGCGTCCAGCCGCTGCAACGGTTCGATCAACTCCACCGCCCAGCGAAGCGCGATGTCGCTGGCCTGCAGGCGAGGCTCCAGGCGGTAGCGCAGGTTGGCCAGCAGCGCCGTCACGTCGCCCGGCGGCAGGTTCATGGCGTCGATCGACAGCTTGAGCTGATCCAGCGAGTCGCGCAGCGTCTGCAGCAGCTCCTGCTGGCTGGACCGGCCCGACTCGAGCTGCCGGATCGCCGAGCTGATGTGGGCTCCCACGCCGTCGTGCATGTCGCGCAGGATGCGGGTTCGCTCGGCGGTGCGCTCCTGCTCGCGGGCCAATTGCTCCACCCGCCGGTAGGTCTCGGCGAGCTCCCGCTCCTTCTCGCTCACCCGCGCGGCCAGGGTGTTCAGCAGGTCGCGCACCTGCGCCGAAACCCGCCGGAACCGCTCGATGACGATGTAGGCCAGCCCCAGGCCAAAAAACACCGAGGAATACCGCATCAGGCTGCTGTCGGCATAGGTCGGGTTGATGCGAAACACGTACAGATCGCGGAATCCCACCGCCATGTTGAGCAGCACCGCCAGCGCCACCACCCGGTGCGGCACGCTGGCGCCGCGCAGCGCCCGATCCAGGAAGGCCGCACCGAACGGCAGAAAGCTCAGGCCCAGGGCCGCGTACCAGGCCGTGAGCGCCAGCGGCTGGCCCAAGGCCAGCGCCCAGACCGCCATGGGCCCGCTGGCCAGCATCAGGGCCATCAGCCAGTTGGCCATCAGGCGGCCGGCCGGCCGGCTCTCCCAGCCCGCCACATGCAGGCAGAACAGCCCCATGCTCCAACTCCAGACCGCCAGCGCCACCACCGGCACAACGCCCCACCAGGGCCAGGCCAGCACCGGGTTCTCGATGAGCGCATCGCCGACCCGGACCGTCCAGAACAGTTCGGCCAGACCGGCATACAGGTACAGCGGGTCGCGTTGCTGGCGCACCGTGTTGGACAGGTCGGGCTGTGTCACCCACAGAGACAGTGAGATCAGCCCGACCAGGAGGCTGAAGCCGACCACGACCATCGAACCGGTCACCCGCCAGCGGTAGGCTTCGGCGTATTTCGCGCCGACCGCCTCCCGCGGCCCGATCCAGACCGTGGAGAGCCCGCCCCGGCGGCCCACGTCGGCGCGCACCCGGACCTGCAGGGTGTTGTTCAACTGCAGCAGGCCGGCCGGCAGCGGCGCCATGCGAGGCACCTGCCCGTGGTCCGCTCCGTTGGCCTGCAGCATGTCCCCCTCGTGCTGCACCAGCAGGCCGTTGAGCCAGACCTCGTAAGCGTTGCCCAGCCGGGGCAGGTAGATGCTCCAGGGCTCTTGCGGCACCTCAGGCAATGTGAATGTCAAGTCGAAGGTCGCCCGGCCGGCGCGCCCGGGATGGTGGCGGTCCCAGTGGTAGGGCAGGGTTAGCTGTCGCCGCTCGGTGTGACCGTCCACCACCACGGTGGCCTGTGCTTCGCGCAACTCCAGCGCCGGCCGATGGGGCGCTTCCTGTTCGTCGGCATGCAGCGGTCCCGACAAGCCCAGCGCCAGGCCCAGGCACAGCAGCCAGCGCCACCCCATGCCCTCAACCATGCCGAGGCAACATGCCCATGCGGGTGGCTTCAAACACCGCCTCCATCTTGGAATGCACCGCCAGCTTGCTGTACAGGCTCTTGATGTGGGTCTGTACCGTGTGCACGCTCACGCCCTGCAGGCCCGCAATTTCCTGGTACGAGAAGCCTCGAGCGATCAGGCCGAGCACCTCCTGCTCACGCCGCGACAAAGGCGGGCGATCGGCATCGGAGGGCGGGGCGGCGGCGGGCGGCGGGGCCACCGTGGCGACCTCGCTGGATGGGCGCGCGGCGTACTTGGCCAGCACACGGCGGGCGATCATGGGCGAGATCGGTGAGCCCCCGGCCTTCATCTCCAGGATGGTCTGGGCGATGTCGTCCGGCGCGGCGTCCTTGTGGATGTAACCCAGCGCGCCGGCCTCGATGCTGGCCAGCACGTTGTCCTCGTCGCCAAACATGGAGATGACCAGGGTCTCGCAGGCCGGGTGGGTCAGGCGCGCCTGCCGAATGACTTCCAGGCCGGAACCGTCGGGCAGGCCCAGATCGGTCAACAGCACGTCCACGCCCGGCCCCGGATGCGCCAGGCAGTCCTTGGCGTGCGCCACCGTGCCCACACAGCCGGCCAGCGCCAAGGCCGGCGAGCGTTCCACACAGGACTCGAAAAAACTGCGCATCTCGGGGTCGTCTTCGACGATCAGCACACGCCACATCGGGATCGGTCTCCAGCGTCCCGCAGGTTGGACAGGTTTCGCGCGGGGTGCATCGAGCATACCCAGAAAGCGGGCGCCGAACGTGCAAAGCGGCGCACCGCGCAGGCCCAGATCGCCTCGACCCCCATGTTCATGGGATGCAATTTGTCGCCGCCCGATCTCCAATACCAATGCTGGGGTCTATGGATCCCCGACGACTGTCCCACGAACACATGGAGATTGCATGCGAAACAACTACAGACGGTATGCCCTGGCGGGCTTGTTGATGCTGGCACTGGCCGGCTGCGGCGGAAGCAGCGTCAACTCCGGCGCCGGTGGCGGCGGCACCGTCGATGCCCCGGCGGGCCTCACCGTCGGCGGCGTGGCCGCCATGGGCGCGGCCTTCACGGGCGCGGTCATCACCGTGGTCGACAGCCGTGGCGTCACGGTCGGCCAGAGCCAGCCCGTCGGCACGGACGGCACCTACAGCATCACGCTGGACGCGGCGGCCGTGGCGCCTTTTGTGCTGGTGGCCAACCGTGTTGACGCCAACGGTGCCGCCCAGTCGCTGGTCAGCGTGATTGCGTCGGCCAGCGCGACCACGGCCAACATCACGCCGATCACCACGCTCATCGCCTCGCGCCTGTCGCCCTCCGGCGACCCGAGCAAGCTGGCCGGCGAACTGGCCGCGGGCAATGCGGTCATTTCGGCGCAGGCCGTGGCCGACACCGTGACCGAGGTGCAGGCCATCCTGGCCCCGCTGCTCACGGCCACCGGCTCGACCGCCTTCAACCCGCTGACGGGCACGTTCAACACCGATGGCACCGGCTACGACCGCCTGCTGGATTCGGTCAACATCACCTTCCTGCCAGCCAGCTCGACCACCACCAACATCGAGATCTCGGTCAAGCAGGAAGTGGCCGAGGGTCAGCAACCCACCAGCCTGAGCTTCAGCAGCGACACGACGACCGTCACGCCCTTGCCCGTGATCGATCCGGCCACGCTCATCGCCGACGGCACCTCGGCGAAGATCACCCAGTTCCTCCAGGCGCTGACCGCCTGCTATGCCCTGCCGGCCAACCAGCGCGCGGTGGCGCCCAGCACCGTGCTGGCGGCCGAATGCCTCGACGTGTTCCACAACAACGACCCGGCGCTCTTCAAGAACAACGGCGGCACCGTGAGCAGCACCGGCGCCTTCGCCAGCCTCTTCAACCCCAACGCGGTCGGGGCAGTGTTCAGCCAGGGCAGCTACGAGTTCACCCGCGACAACGCCGACAAAGACACCGTGATTGGCTACAAGACCACCGGCCCCGATGGCAGCGAGTCCTACGACAGCTTCGTGCTGCGCACCAGCTTGGTGGACGGCAAGCTGCGGCTGATCGGCAACCAGTACCGCTTCCCCGGCCGTGTCGCGGCCTACCAGCAGCGGCGCAACTTCCTCAGCCTGGGTCAGGACGCCTACGACTACTTCAGCACGGGCTACGTGCTGGACGTGGCCAACCGCCAGCGCCCGGGCAACCTGGGCCCGGTGTTCAACCGCGTCGTCGTCACCACGCCGACCGGTGCGGTCCTCACCCTGCAACCGAGCGGCAACTCCAGCTTCCTGGGCCTGGTCAAGCCCGGCCCGACGGTCTCCGGCACCAGCTTCGTTCGCTTGCGCAGCGAATACGTGGATGGCAGCACGTCGCGTCCCCATCCGCGCAACGTCGACCCCACGCTGTTCTTCGTGGCCGATCCGGACCGCACCGAAGCCAACCTGGCCAGCGCCAGGTCGCAGGGCAGCTGGCGCTTCGAGTACTACCTCAATTTCAACGACCCGGCCACGCCCCAGGACGACACCACGGTGCCCGAGGTGCAGTACTACAAGAACCGCGCCCGTGCCCTCACCATCGCCGAGCTGCGCACCCAGGGCCTCGCGCAGTTGACGCCGGGCCTGATCGCCGAGATCCGGTCGGGCACCGAGCCGGCCGGGGTCCCGGACGCGGGACAGATCGTGTTCGTCGACGGCGACACCGGCGACATGTCCACGGAAGGCGGCGGCAACGGTTGGAGCGTGGCCGCAGGCCAGTTGCCGCCCACGCACATCACGATGTTCGGGCGCTCACCGCGCACCGGCAGCAACGCCAACTTCACCGATTCGGTCGACGTGCGATCGACGGCGCGCCGAGCTGTCGTGGCCTGCTCGCCACAGAGCGTGACGGACGACCACTGCTTCAACGGCGGCCCGGGCTACGCCGCGGGTTCGCGCCTGAGTGGCCTGCACCTCTCGGCCCGCGACGTTGCCGGGCGCGAGTACGCCAACTTCTACGCGCTCTACCAACTCAACATCGCGCCGCCCTGAAGCACAGGGGTCTTCTTCAAAGCCCCGCCTGGTCGGGGCTTTTTCGTGGTGCGCCCAGCATGGGCGCACAGCTGTGGGTGCAAGGCCCGCCACGAGCTGGTCACAGTGAGTGAAGTGAAGCGCAACTGCGTGAGGGCGACCGAGCGTGGGATAGGCAAGCGTGGAGCGCAAATAGCGAGCCGATGAACAAGAAGTGCGATGACGGTGTGCGTTCCGACTGGGGAGATCTCGCCTTGTGGGTGAAAGCCCGACGGCTTTGCCCACGAACGTGAGCGGCTGATAGACGCCAAAGTGCATCTCGACTGTGACGATGCACGCCTGCGGCCGTGCACAAGGCGTATTCAAGCAAAGCGTTGTGTAAGCAAGCGCTTGCCCGGTCTGTCCAAATAGCCGCTGACGCCTCTTTTCCGTTGAACGGTGCGATGGTGGCTTGAATTTTCGTCGGTCAATGTCGGCCACAGCGGCGATCGAAGCAATTGTGGCTGCCACAACTCCTATCTCAAACCATCCGCTGAACGCTCTGCCGCGCAGACGCCTGGGTCCGATGCGTCGCCACTGGAGAACGGGTGCGCCTGCAGCCGCTTGCCGCTGCGGTTGGATAAGGCGCAGTGCCGCAGGGTCCCGTTGCGGTCCGCAGAGAGTACAGTGACCAACGCGGGAGTGTGATCTTCATTCCACCCTGCGGTCCCTTCCACAGCATTGGGGCGTCGCAGTCGTCACCTGCCTGGCACCAACGGTACTGCCGTTGTCGTTCGCTTCACCCCCCCGCACGCGGAGGCCGTCAGGTCCAGCGCGCGGTGTTCTATGCGATTGGAACTCCGCGCACACGTGCGCCAGATTCAGCCCCATCCCCTCTGCATGCCTGGAACGCCCGCAGAGGCGAGGAGTTCTGCGTTCCTTGGCAGCGGAAGCCGTTCAGACCATTCCCCGCTGCGACAGAGCTGGTCATGCCCTCACACCGTTGGCTATTCGCCAATGAAAGGACTGATCATGCAAATTGTCCCCGTTCCCGAATCTTCCACTCCTTATGACGCCGGTATTTCGCCACCCACCTTGCCTCGATCCGGTTTCGTGCGTCAGAGGCTGCTGTTGCAGTGCATGCCGTTCTCGAAGTCCACGCTCTGGCGCTGGGTCAAAGCTGGCCTCTTCCCAGCACCGGTCCGCCTCTCGGTGGGCATCACTGCCTGGCGAGCCGAGGACATCCATCGCTGGATCGCAGAGCGAGGCGACGCGCCGAAGTGCGTGGCTTGAGGGCCGACGGAACACGAGGGAAGTGGAGCCAGCGCTTCACCCGTGGACCGCCGCATGGTTCAACTGCGCGATCGGCGCCTGACGGCGTCCTCGTGCAGCGACTCGCTCAACGGGGCCACAACAATGGACCAGGGCGCATCCGCCTTGATCTGCTCTGCGAGGAACTGTCGCTGGCCCTCGTTCCAGTACGGGGAATCGGCAACGTTCACGTCGCCAGGCAACTGGTGCCTCCTGATGAATTCGGCGATGGCTCCCTCGCTCGCTTCGAGTCCCAACTGCAGGAGCAGGTTGGTCATCCTGACGACGGCATTGTTCATTGAGCACTCCATTGCTACTGAGATGGACCCGACGCCACCCTCTGGCGAAACTGTGTGTCCCTCATCAACCGTTGAAATGCGGGGGGTCATCATGGAAATCGCCATCCTGGGGATCGACCTTGCCAAACGTGTGTTTCAGCTTCACGGAGCAGACCGCCGAGGTCAGGCGATGCACCGATCCAAAGTATCGCGCCCTGTTCTGATGGAAACGATTCGTCAACTTCGTTCACGCACCATCGCTATGGAAGCCTGCAGTTCCGCACACGACTGGGCCAGGCAGTTCCAAGCACTGGGCATTGAGGTCCAGCTCATCAGCCCCCACTACGTCAAACCGTTCGTCAAAACGAACAAGAACGACAGGAACGATGCCGAGGCCATTGTTGAGGCTGCTTGCCGCCCAAGCATGAACTTCGTACCTGTGAAATCTGTTGAGCAACAAGACATTCAGGCAGTTCATCGTGTTCGTGAGCTGTTGGTGCACCAGCGCACAGCCCTGATCAACCAGGCAAGAGGGCTGCTCGCTGAGCGCGGGATCATCATCGCCAAGTCACCTGCGGCGTTCAAACGCTCCATTCCTGACATCCTCTCGGAGCCGGATGGGAGCTGACCACGTTCTGCCAGTCCGTGCTGACCATGCTTCTTGAGCAGTTCCGGGTGATCGAAAACCAGATAAGTAGAGCCGAGGACTGGATCACATCCTTCATGAAGAACTCGGCTTTGTGCCAACGACTCGCAACCATTCCTGGTGTGGGATCCATCACGGCAACGGCAATCGTTGCGGCGGTGGGGGACGCCAAAGCGTTCAAGAATGGACGACATCTCGCTGCGTGGATCGGGTTGGTGCCATGGCAACACTCATCAGGCGGAAAGAACCGTCTGCTCGGCATCAGCAAACGCGGTGACGGCTATCTGCGGACACTGCTTATCCACGGGGCGCGATCGGTACTGATCCGTGTTGCCTGCAAATCTGATGCGCGAAGTCGCTGGCTGCAGGAATTGATTGCCCGGCGCGGATACAACCGTGCGACGGTTGCGCTGGCAAACAAAAAAGCACGGATCATTCAGACGATGTTGAGTCACGAGACCAGCTACTGCCCCGCGATGGGTGCGGCGTAGCTGCGACCGAGTTCAAAGCCACAAAAAAGGGAGAGCACCCACACTGGTTTGCGAAACCTCTTAAACGTGATGACAGAACCGGTTAGACCAGCGTTCCGGGAGCCTGTACTTCTTGTCGGCTGAGCACTCAAGCCGAACTGCTGCTAAGGATGGAACGCGCGGATCTCATCAAGGCATGCGGGCATGCATTGGCGACTGCCCATCAGCAAGCCGTATACATGTGTGCAGACCGTTGAACATCACCAAAAGGAGCTTGCAAAAGGCGTCGGGTCCATTCATGAGAAATGAATTGCGGGTGAGCCTGGGCATGTGCACGAGACCGCTGGACCCGGACGGGTTTTCAGCAATTCGGTGCGCCCCTCTTCCAATGCACGCTGGCGCGTTCGCTCCTCGGGATCACTGATCGCCAAGTGCACATCGACATCAAGCTCCGGGTTGGCAACGGATTCGTCCGTCCCGCTCTAAGCTTGGCCCAGTAACCATGGGGTGGAGCCGGTACCGCATTGCGGCGGCAAGCTTTGGCCGAGCCGACTTCGGCAATTCCAAGCGCCGAAGCCAACTTCGGTCATGGGCAGCGACCAAACGTTTTCATACAGTTCACGGCGTTCATCGGCGTCATCCTCTCCCGTCTACTTCTCGCATTGAAACCATCCTCGGTCGAGAGCGACTTTTGGGATCAGTGGCCCGCAGCACCCATGCGCTGCTCGTAGTCCAGTCCTCCGTAGTACACGCCCAGAATCGTGACCCGATGGAGGGCTTCGTCGATCGAAAAAGCAATGATGGCGTGGCCCTTGTGATGCGTCACGCGCAGCCCGGGACAAATGCCGTCTCTCGGCACACTTCGGTGCGGGAACGGCGTCAAATCTTCGCAAGTGGCGATGATCGCGTTGGTGTACCTCTCGGCAGTGAGCACAGAGTCCTTGTCGGCGATGTGCAGAAAGAGTTCTTCCCGTTGGTCATTGGCTTCCAGAGCGAAGACGACCTCATAGTGCATTTGCACTCCTCGCCCGGGCCTTTATCGCGACTGCGGCGAGCCGCGCTTTGACGTCTTCGGCGCTCACGGCGCGCGCGGGGTCTGCCTTCATGGCGTCGAACGTGGAAGCCACGCTCCCACGCAGCCACTCTTCGACGACACAGTCACGGACCAGCAGCACACACAGGCCATCGCGGATCACTTCACTGTCGGTGGCACATTCACCAGACGCTACCTTGGCGCGCACGGCCTCGGCCATGTCGTTGGGAAGCGTGATGCTAAGTTGTTGAGTGGAACGCATCAGGCTCCTTAAGGTTGTAGGATTTAGTCCTGCTGAATATTCGTTGTTTCCGCCAGTTGAGGGGCGCTCCTGAAGCATCTTTGCCCCCGAGGAGGAGCTTGATGCCAGCCTGCTCAGCACCTAGGTCTCGATCTGGTCGTGCCACTTGCGGCGCAAATCCAGCGGTCGCCGGCGGTAGTGCTTCTCAACAATGGCGGAAGATTTTTGCCCCTGGATCTGTGCCACTACGCCGATTCGAACCTCACACCATTTGGACAAAGTGCCGAACGAGCGAAGCAGTCCGTGCAATATCACGTGAGGCCGGCCGGCCGCCTTCAACGCGGTCACATGGGCAGCCTGCGGTTCGGCGATCTTTCCATCGGCGTTGTTGGGATTGGATGGAGGCCTGACGTTGAAATCCCCCGCAATCGGCCGCGATTTCGGCTGGCGCCCAGCTCCGGCCACCTGCAGCATCTGCCAATGGACTCATTGAAATGACGTGGAGCTGGTGGCGTGCGACGGCAGGACTCACCCGACGACAGCCAGAACGGACGACCGCGCACCTTGGCGCTGTCGATCGACATGCTGCGTGCCGTGCTCGAAGGTGAGACCTACGAGTCCGTCGCTGCCGAACATGGTGTGAGCCGCACGGCGGTGGAACGCAGGATCAAAGGGGTCGCCGTGCATGTGGCGGGCACGGCCGGCATCGACGGGCTGAACGCCGACGGTGCCAGTTTCGTGCGTCGGCTCCGATTGCATCGCGTCGCGATACTTGGTGCGCTCGAGCGGCTCTCAGAGATCGAACCGGCGCCCGGGCGCAGCGTGCGTATTCTCTCGGACGAGGAGATCGCCGCTGGTGCGCTGCGCATCCGTGGGCGAAGCCAGCAGCCGCTGGAGGATCTGGCGCTGTACCTGGTGCTGCTGGCCACGGGCGCACGTCCGTTGGAGATCGCTCGCCTCGAAGTGCGGGACTACGTGAACGCCGATGGAAGCATGCGCGCCATCTCCGAATTCCGCGCGGAGGTGGCTATCACCGGCAGGGCACGTCCCTTGTACTTCCACAGCGCGCAGCTCACGCAGGCACTGGACGCCTACCTCGCGGACCGTGTCGCGGTCGGCGGGGGGCTGGGCGCGCCAGGGAAGTACCGCGGCCTCGATCCCCACAGCCGGCTGTTCCTGTCGCAAAGTGGCGCAGGCTTCGAGATCCGACCGTATGGCGAGAACGGCCAGCGGCGATTCAGATGCCGTGCGATCCAGGAAACCTATCGAAAGCTCCTCCGGTACGCGGAGCTCAAGCAGGTCACCGCCTTGACGGTGCGCCATACCGTCGCCGATCGTCTCTACTCGCGCGGGGCGGACGAGTCCCAGGTCGGCCTGCTGCTCGGCATCGCTGACCGAGGTGCGGTGCGCGAGCAGTTTCCCCGGCGGCTGCCCAGCCTTGATGCCCTGACCAGCGAACTGGTGTAGCCGTGGTGGCCGATGACCCTCATGATCCTGGGCCTGAAGCGCAGCGGTTCGCGATTCGGGGCAAGGTCTGGGACGCAACCGATCCCGCCCTGCAGGACGCCCTGGCCCAGATCCACGAGACGGCCGAGAGGCCGCGCTGCCTGTGCGTGCCACGCGGGGTCGAGATGTATGTGGCGCGTCACCACCGGTACCTGGTCAAGCGCATGCCCGAGAGCGGGAGAGAACATCACCCCTCTTGTCCTTCCTACGAGCCCGAGGGTGCCCTGTCCGGGTTGGGGGATCTTGTCGGGGAGGCGGTGCTGGAGACCCGGCCGGGCCGTGTCGAGCTGCGGGTCGATTTCCCGTGGGCCCGCGTCAACGGCCGTGCGATCGCACGCGGCGAAGCGTGCGATCCGGGCGAGATCGCGGTGCCACGGCGTCGGATGTCGCTGCGTGCCGCTCTGCACTTCCTCTTCGAGCGTGCGGGGTTCAACCGGTGGACGCCCGCGATGGCCGGGCGTCGCAATCAGGGCGTCCTGCACAAGTACCTGCTCGAGGCGGCTCAGGAGATCGAGATCAAGGGCACGCCGCTGGCCGAGCGGCTCTACGTGCCGGAGCCGTTCAACGAATCCGCGAAAGCCGAGATCGCGCGCCGCCGCCGGGACAAGCTGGCGATCCTGCAGCCGCGGGATGGGAGCGCACCGATGGCGCTGGTGATCGGCGAATTCAAGGGGAGCGAGCGAGGAGATCACGGTTGCCGGGTCTGGGTCCGCCACATGCCGGATGCGCCCCTGCTGATGGACGCTCGAAGCTGGGACCGGCTTGCTCGCTCGCATGCGGCACTGTTTGAAGCGCGCGATGCCGATTCGGGCCACCGCGTGCGCCTGATCCTGGCCGCACTGATCCACGCGCGGCGCGAGTTCACCTACGAGATCGACGTTGCCACCGTGATGCTGGTCAGCGAGCAGTGGATTCCGGTCGAAGGGGTGCATGAGATCCCGCTCATCGGGGCGCTGGTCGAGCGGCAGCGGCGCTTCGTGAAGCCGCTGCGCTACGACGCCTTGAGCGCGGCGCCCTTCCCGAATGCGCTGCTGCTCGACTGCGGCGCGGCGCCCGTCGGCTTGCACATGAGCAGCGAGTTCCTGCATCCGAAGGACCGTGCGATGAAGGAGAGGGCGCTGCATGCCGCAGGGCCTGGGGCCTGGTGCTGGCATGCCGGCGATCCGATGCCGGCCTTGCCTACGAGCACCCACGGCCCCTCTCGGTCGTAGGATCCGCTTGGCGGCTGGGCGGGTCAGGCTGCAGACCCTCGGCTTCGGAACACCGGCAGTCCGCGAATGACGGGCGCTTCGCAGTCGAACTTGAGCCAGATGATGCCGGCCTGTTCGGCGGCCTCGAAAATCGGCGCCAGGTCGGCTTCGGCCGGATGCCGGTGGCGGGGCGCCCCGACGTAGACGAAGCCTCCGAAGTCCGTCGGGTAGGCGTTCACCGACAACTCGTCTTCTTGAAGGCGTTGTCGCGTGTCCGGTGTGAGGTGCGACAGCGACAGGGCGGCGAGCGACTCGGCCTGCTCACGCAGGCCCTCAATACAGTCAGGTTCCATGTGGTACTCCTTGTGCGAAGTGCCTGGCTCCGCCACCGGTGGGATGCGGTGGGCCCGGCCTCCTGAATAACTCCCTTCGATTCAACGTCGGCAGGTCGAAATGTGGTGGTCGTCAGACCAGACCGCGCTCGGCCATCGACAGGAACTGATCCCCGGCGACCACGAAGTGGTCGATGACCCGGACATCCACCAGCATCAAGGCGCTCTTGAGCGTGGCGGTGAGCGTTTCGTCCGAGCGGCTCGGCTCCGGCACTCCACTGGGGTGGTTGTGGGCGAACGCCACGGCTGCCGCGTTGCGCGCCAGGGCGGCCTTCACGACCTCTCGAGGATAGACGGATGTCTGGGTCAGGGTTCCCCGAAACATCACCTCGGCATCCAGCAGGCGGTGATGCGCGTCGAGAAAGACGACGAGGAAGACCTCGTGGTCCAGCCCCGAGAAGCGCAGTGCCAACCAGTCGCGCAGGCTCTGCGGCCGATCCATCAGCGGTGCAAGGCTGAGATCGCGTTGAAGGTCGCGCAACAGCAACTCCTTGGCAAGGCCCAGCAACTGCCGCAGCTGGTCTTCGCGTGGCGAGCAGAGGCCCGCTGCGCCGTCGCGGGCCAGCGCTGTCGGACCTGGCGAGGTGCGCGAAGCGGTACAGAGGAACTCGTCGACCAGAGCCTCGCGGCTCAAGACGGATAGATTCATGGCGGTCTCCATGCAGAAAAAAGGTGGAGACGCCTCTTCCCTCGGGGACGGCGTCCCCGGTGGGAAATGGGTGCACAACGAGAGTCGGCACGGTTTTCAGGGCAGGTAACGCCTGCGACGCCGGCACGTGGCCGGGGAGCCTTTACGCTGAAAGGCAACACCTGCGCAAGTGTGATCCACGAATGCCAGCGCATCAAGCGGATTGCCCACATCGTCCCGGGAATGCACGCGTGGCTGGTCGCTTTGCAGTGGCGAATGGCGCGGCGATGTTGCGAGGTCGTTACGCTGCGCGAACTCATGGGCCGCTGTGGATGGGCACGTGAATCTGCAGACAGTTCCTGCTGTCACCCGGGTGACGCCATAGATATTTTTTCCGATGCATCGAGGAACTCGAACACGGCACCCGCCGCTTGCGCCAACATGGAGGCCTACGAGGTAGACACCATGATCCGCCTGGGCTCCCAGATTCGACTCACTCGCAAGGAAATCGACCAACTTCACTGGCTGACCGACATCGAGCCAGCGGGCATCCGCACACTCGCGGACCTGGATGCCTATGTGGCGAAGTGCAAAGCCCACTACTGGGGCGTGTCGCTCGACACGCAGTTTCTTCACTGGGCGATCGACGAGGAGGTCACGCGCTGCCTGTCGGCCTGAACACGGCTGCGCCGGCACGATGAGGCCGGGGTGGCGAGCATGCCGTCCGGTTGCGTGTCCGCCGCGAGGCACGCTGGTGTCGGGGACCGGATCGATTCCTGCCCCCGCTGCTCGTATGGCCCCGCACGCGATGTCGCCTGCGATGCGTGAGGATGAGGTTGTCAGAGGCGCCGCACGCATTCGGCTGCAAAGCCATCACCATCTGAAGGACACGACCCTGCTTTTTTCTTCTGCTGGCCACAGGCGTTCGGCCCGTGGAAGTCGCGCGACCCGAGATCGAGGATTGCTTGAACAGAGAGGGGACGGCGCGCCGCGCATCAAGCCTGCGTGCGGACTCCGCGCTCCTTGGGCGATCGCGTCCCCTGTATTTCAGGAGCGGCAGGCTCGACGAAGCCATGGATGCCTACCTTGATCTATGGATCCGCCGGGGCTGGGCTTGAGTAGCGTCGCAGCCTAGCGCGGCCTTGCGCCCGCAAGCCGCGTGATGACGAAGAACCCCGGCAGCGCCGCGATCAAAAGTCGCTCCTGATTGGAAACCAGCCAGCCCTGACGCCCGCTGTGCGCTTGAAGGCCTGCCGGAGAAGTTTTTAGTGGCTCGGCTATCGGAAGGTCATTCGTTAACCCTAGCCCTTGACGCCTCGTCCACGCGCGGCGGAGGCGGTCGGCCGGCTGGCTGAAGCAGGTTTCCAAACCCATCAGTATGGCCTTTGATTTGCGTCAATCTCCGGTCCATCTGAGCGGCCGGTTGTGGTGTAGCGTCTGATCATCCGTTGCGTTGCCACGGCCGCACCCCAAGCCAGGAGGTCCCAATTGAGGCGCATTCATCTGTTCTTCGCAGGAGTTTTTGTCATCACGCTGATTCTTGGGATCACGGCTGAGGCGCCACGCTGGCTGGACGCTCCCGGGACTCGCCGCGCCGGCGACGCCTTCATGCAAGGGACGGGCGTTCTCGCCATCGTCTTGATGAGTCTGTCGCTCATCCTGGCGGCGCGGCCCCGTATCGTCGAGCCGTGGATGGGTGGTCTGGACAAGATGTATCGCCTGCACAAATGGCTGGGTATCGCTAATCTGATCGTGGCCGCTATCCATTGGCAGGCCTATGGCTTCGTCGGGGGTGGCGAGGCAGAAGCGCCGTCGGCCATGCCCGCCAGAAACTGGGAAGGATTGCTGCCTGCTCAGCATGATCTGGCGGTGTTCATCGGCGATCAGGCGTGGAAATTCGTGCTGGTCCTCAGTGTTCTGGCGCTGGTCAAGCGCTTCCCCTATCGGTTGTTTTTCAAGACGCATTGGCTGTTCGTGCCGACCTACTTGGTCCTGGTCTTTCATACGGTCGTGCTCCTCGACAGCCGTTACTGGGCGACGCCACTGGGCCCGGTGCTCGCTGTCTTGGTCGTGGCGGGTGCCGCGGCCGGCATCATCTGCCTGCTGCGCAGCTTCCAGGTGGCGGACGACCGGACGATGGGCGAGATTGTCGGCCTGACCTATCACGAAGCCGTAAGAACGCTTTTGGTCGAGATGCAGCTCGACGGTCGCTGGAAGGGACATCAGGCGGGACAGTTCGCCTTCCTGACGATGGATTCCGACCGCGAGCCGCACCCCTTCACGATCACCAGCGCGTGGACCGGGGACGGGCGTATTTCCTTCCTCATCAAGGAGCTTGGCGACTACACCAACGGGCTGGCGAGCCGGCTGAAGGTCGGCGACGCGGTGAAGGTCGAGGGCCCGTGGGGCCGGTTCGACTTCAGCGGCGATGCGCCGCGCCAGGTCTGGATCGGCGGTGGCGTGGGCGTCACGCCCTTCATCGCGCGCATGCAGCAACTCGGCCATAGTCCGGACGGTCGCCCGGTGGATTTCTTCCTCTCGGTGCCGACTCCTTACCCTTTTGGTGACGATTTCCTCCGCCATCATGCGCAGGCGGCCGGAGTCAACCTGCACCTGCATTACAGTGATAGCGACGGCTTTCTGAGCGTCGAACACCTGCGGCAAAAGATCCCGCGACTGGCCGAGGCCGACATATGGTTCTGCGGACCGGCAGCGCTGGGGAGCTCACTGAAGAAGGGCCTGCAGCCATTGGGCGTGTCGAACGCGCGTTTCCATCAGGAGCTGTTCGAGATGAGATGATGGCGCCAGGGTTGCGCCTCGTGATGCTCTAACCCGTATGGGAATCCCCCCGGCCCTGCCGGGGAGGCAGTAGCAGGTTGACCTTTTCGCAAGTCCATCGTGACTTTCGCCTTCGTGAGCCACCACGCACACGAAAGGTCAAGAAACGACCTGATTGGCAAGCGGCCTCAGCATGGCTCACGCCGTGAGCCTCGTAGCTCGACTCACCGCCGATCTCGCGCGCTTGCGTCCGGTCAATGAGAAGCTCGTCGGACCCGCTGAGGTACGTTGCCAATCAGGAAGGCGCTTGAGCACGATGCTGTGCCACTTGCGCTGAGGCAGCTTCCATGTGCGTGGGCGCAACGCCCGGTTCGATCCGCATTTCGGCATCCACTGCGTCTTGACGGCGCGGCGCGCGCCATGGCCCGGTAGCCCTCGGCCACCTGCGCCAGCGGCAGAGTCAAATCGAACACCTGTCCAAGATGAATAGTACCGTCCAGCGTCAGCCCGATCAGGTGTGGCAGGTACTGGCGCACCGGTGCTGGGCCGCCGTGGGGTGCACGTGCTCGAAGAACAGTTCCTCGCCCTTGATTTCCACGCCATGGGGCACGCCCACGTAGCCCACATGGCCGCCCACGCGCGTGGCGTGGATCGCTTGCCACAGGGATTCCTGTGTGCCCCGCATTCGATGGCACCGTCCACGCCCAGGCCGTTCGTCATGTCCTGGATGCGAGCCACTCCTTCAGCGCCGCGCTCCTCCACGATGTCGATGGCGCCAAGGGTTCGTGCCAGTTGCTGGCGCGACGCATGGCGGCTCATGACGATGATGCGCTCAGCCCCCCGCTGCTTGGCGGAGAGCACGGCCAGCAAGCCCACCACACCATCGCCCACCACGGCGACGGTGGATCCGGGTGGCACCTGAGCCGCAGCCGCGCCGAACCAGCCCGTGCCCATCACGTCGGACAAGGCCAGCAGATCGGGCAGCATCTCTTGCGAAGGCATCACCGGCGTGGCAAAAAATGAGCTGCGAGCGATGGCCGGAGGGAATGCAAGGGGTTGAAGGGGCCTATTGGGGGGAGAGCATGAAGCGTCCAACCACAGACGTCTCATGAAGGAGTGTCCAATGGCAAACGCTATCGTCAAGGTCCACGGCGGCTCGCCCGTCCCACCCACGCTGTTGGGGCAGTTGGCCCCACGCATCCCCACCGGCGGCAAGATCCGGCCAGGCATCATGGTCCTGACCCGCAAGGCAGCCGAGCGGCCCGAGGCCAGGGCGATCTACGCCCGGGGCGTGGCCGAGGGGCAATCGTTCGAGCAGATCGAGCGGACGATCGCCGATGCGATTCCCCAGCTGAAGGCGCCGCTGGTCCCACGGAACGTGCCGTGGTTCACGGTGCGCGCAGCGGACTTCCCCAACCCGGAGATGGCCAGGGACATCCTGGACACCTACGGAGAAGACCGCGGCCAGGGCCACCGGCTGTACCGTTTCCCGGTGGTGTTTCCGTCCGACCACTGGCAGACCGTGATGCCGCACGAACTGGCGGCATGGGGCACGCACGAGAAGCGCTTCTGGTCTCAGTACGCGCCCGACGGCCAGGTGCGCCACTGCATGCGCCATGCACCCGTGCCGGTGGACGACACGGGCAGGCGCACGATCCGCATCTTCGGCGGGCGCAAGGCGGTGCCGCGCGAGGAGAACGGCGGCATTTGCGATCCCGAGTCCTGCCACGAATACCAGGCGCGGCAATGCAACCTCGCGGGCCGCTTCCTGTTCTTCATTCCTGGCATCCGCTCCATCAGCGCACTGGAACTGCCGACCACGAGCTTCTACGCGATGAGCGCGGCCATCCAGCGCTTCCAGGCCATCGCCATGATGCGTGGCGGACGCATCTCCGGCTTCCTGGGGCGGGACCACACCACGTTTTTCCTGACCAAGATCCTCAAGGATGTTCCGCACATCGACGAGCAAGGGCGGGCGGTGCGGGTGCCCCAATGGATCATCGAACTCGAGGCGCCTGTGGACGTGACGGCGCTGCTGCGCGATCAAGAGGACGAGGAGGCGGTGCTCCGGCAAGCGCAGCTTTCCACGCACGTGCTCGAGGATCGGCCGGTGCCAGGCGAGGACCCCATGGACGGCGCAGTTCCCTCGTTCACGGATGGCATGAGCGACGACGCTGGACCCGCGCAGCCTGGACGGTCAACCCTGAAGCAGGTGTTGGCAAGGGTCGAGGCGATGGGCATCGCAGCGGAGCGCTACGGCATCTATGCGGACCGCCGCTGGGGCCGAGGGTGGCGGATCAATCCGCACGGCCGCGGCCGCGCCTGGGACGAACTGGAGCGGTACGGCCGGGATCCGGATGGTTACGTTGACAAGATCGAGACCGAGCTCAAGCTCAGTGCATGAAGGAGGCCGCGTCATGCGCATCGCACATTTCTCCGATCTTCACTACGGGACCAAGACCTTGGCCGAAGCCGACCGCTGCTTCTGCGCCGCCATCGACCAGGCATTGGCGCTGGGTGTGCAGGCTGCCGTCATCTCCGGCGACGCGACGGACCACGCGCTCGATCTGCACGCGCCGGCCGTAGCTCGGCTGGTGGCCCAGGTTCGCCGCCTTGCCGATCGCTGCCCCGTCCTGATGCTGCAGGGCACCTACTCGCACGAGCCGCCCGGCACGCTCGACATGTTCCGGTCGGTCGGCGGGCGGCACCCGATCCATGTGGCCGACAGCATTCAACAGGTCGCGCTGACGCAGCGCTGCGGATGGATCCGGTCGCCGCAATGGCACTTCGAAGCGCTGCCGGCGGACACGGTCGCACTGTTCTCCTGCCTGCCCACGGTCAACAAGGCCACGGTCGCGGCAACGGTCGGATCGGCCCAGGCTGCGTCAGCGGTGGGCGAACATCTCGCGCGCCTGCTGCTGGGTTTTGGCCCGGCGAATCGGCTCGCGCGATCGGCGGGCCTGCCGACCATCGGTGTGTCCCACGGGACGGTGTTCGGCTCGGTCAGCGAGCACGGCGTTCCGATGGCCGGCTTCGACCACGAGTTCACGACGGGCGCCCTGTTCGCCGCTGAAGCGCAAGCCTTCATGCTCGGCCACATTCACCGTCACCAATTCTGGGACCAGGTCGGCAAGGTGGGAAGACAGCTTGTCGCCTATGCCGGGTCCATTGGTCGCTTCCACTACGGCGAGGACGGCGATAAGGGCTTCCTGCTATGGGACGTGGATGCGGCTTCCGCGAGCGCCGCCTTGGTCCCGACGCCTGCGCGGCGGACCGTCGACATCGTCTTCGAAGGTCGGCCCGATCTTGCAGCGCTGCGCGAGGCGTTGGAGCAGAAGGACGTGTCCGGTGCGAGCGTTCGCGTGCGGTGGACGGTCGGGGAAGAGGATCGCAGCGCCGTGGACCGCGATGCCATCCAACGCATGTTGGCAGGTGCCGCTGAGACGAAGCTCGAAGGGCGGATCGTCCCTGTGGTGCGAACCCGCGCAGCAGGCATCTCCCGGCTATCGAATCTCGCCGACAAACTGCGTGCGTGGGCACGGATCTCGGATGTGAATGCCGAACCCCTGCTGGCATGCTTGGCTGAACTGAGCGAAGAGTCACCGGATGACATTTCGGAGCGTTTGCTGCGCGGCGAAGGTAGCCGCACTGCAGATGCCGAATCGGCAGTTCGCGAGCGCTTGCAACCGGGGCCGCATTCGGCGGCCGATCCTCTGGAGGAGGCCGAGGCTTCGATGATGTGAGGGAGTGCACGCGTGTATCCATCCGGTCGCTGGTCGGTGCCTTTCACTCGATCCGGCAGTCGAAAGGATCCAGGCCGACAGACTCCCACCGCGCAGCGGTTGGTCCGAGCAATGCTATGCCGAGCGTTGAGGTTTTTTTCGTGTCGAACCTCAAAGAGGTGCTGCGCTTTCCAGTGCCGTTCAGAGGGGCGCGCGACCGGGGCTTATACTTGAAAATCATGACCGCGTTCGCTCTATTCCGCATGGGGGTACAGGAACCCCGCTCCCAATGAAGCTACCTGCGGCTCGGGCCGGCGAGCGGTTGCGGGTGAACAGCAAGCTGATCCCATTCAGCTTCTGGCCGACCAAGGTCGGACCCAAAGGCAATGCCAGCCTCCAGTCGCTGCTGTTCACGCTGGACCCATGGGCACTGATCGACCAAGCGGTCAAGGCGAACTGCCCGGCAAGCGCGCGCTCCGAGGCTCTTGCCTGCATTCGCCAGGCGCGCGACTTCTACGAAGGCGCCACCGACACGCAGCGCGTCTCGGCACGCCCATTGGCGCTCTACTACTGCTTCATGAACTTGGTCAAGGCGTTCTGCCTGACAAGGGGCACGCGAACAACGTTCGACAAGGCGCAGCACGGCATGTCGGAGATGCTGCGCGCTCCTGGGAATCGCGAACTCGTTGACGCATTCCTGCGTGCTTTTCCCAGTCCGAATGCACATGGGAATCTCCAGAATTTTTCGGAGTTCATGAATGCGTTGGGCGGCGCTGGATTGCCCGCGCAGCACGATTACGACGTGACGGTGCTGCTGCCACAGATCTTGCCCGGACACCGCCTCTGGTCGTTCGCCACGAACAAGAAGGAGCGTTTCGTCGCGGTGCACGACATCCATACCTTCGTGAACAAGCCGACGCGCGAACTCTGGTTGTGCTTCTACTTCGTGTCGGATGATCTGTCGCGCATCGGTGTCAGCGCGGCCAATTTCCTGACGGAGTCCGGATTGGCTCCTGCCTTCGCGCCAGTGACCTGCCAGGAGCTGGACGGTGCCGGTCGGGCGTTGATTTGCTTCCAGCAGGTGGCGCCCATCGTTTGCCCTAACACCAAGTACGCCAACTCGTTGGAGGCGCTTTTCTCCGTGGTGCGGTCGAAACTGTGGGCGACCGTGTCGACAATTCCGCCGTATCGCAGGCACTACGTGTATCTGCGGCCAGCCGCCGAGGCGGCGCACACCTTGCCACAGCTCTTGTCAATTTACGCCCTGGCCTACTACCTGGGGTCGATCACGCGCTACAGGCCCCATCACTTTCCGTCCATCACGGACGGCGCGTTTGGCCCGCGCGTGCAGGACTTCATTACGGGGCAGCCGCAGCAGTTCCTGTACTTGCTGGCCTCAGAGTTTTGCCGCAGAGAAATCGCCAAACCCTCCATCATCTAGGGGATTCAGGCACGCTGTAGTCGGCCGGTCATGGGGCGGTCATGGGCCTGGCATGGCGCAAAGTCTGTTCAACCACTCGTGGCCAGGCGGGCTTTTCGGAGCAGGAAGCGCCCGAAATGCCCCGCCAGATAGGCCTCAAGCCGACGCGCCGCGCTGGGGGAGAGTTGCGCAGCACGCAACTGCATGCCCGGCGTCAGCCCGAGTCGGGCCGCATCGGAACGGGCGATGGGTGCGATCACGCTGCGCAGCTCTCCACGCTGCAGATCGAAGCTCAGCAGGTGCCGGTCGAACAGCTTGTCGGCATGCGTGGCCAGTAGCAACCCATTGGCGGGGTCGAGACGCTCTTCATTGGATGAGTCGCGCCAAGGCTTGATGTGGGACGCAATCAGCAGTTCGGGCAGTGCAATGCCGGTGAGCGCGCAGACCTCGCCGCGTCCCCAGAGGCGTGTCACATCGGCTCGGAAGCGTCCCTGCCCGATGCGTGCCTGGATGAACGCTTCGCGTTGGGTGGCGTCGGGGACGGTCCGCTCGATCTCCGCCAGGTCATCGGCTAGCTCGTTGGCGGCCGATTGGCCAAAGCCTGCCAGCAGGGCGTCGAATCGCTCCTTGTAGTCCGGCTCGATGGGCAGCGGGTTGAAGTTCTGCCCGCTTGAGAAGAAGCGGTGGACTTCCTGGCGGTCGTACCACGGTGCTTGTTGCAGCGGAATCGGGGCATCGGGCACGCGGATCGCGGACATCGAGAGCCGGTACTGGAATGTCGCTGGTTGTCCTTTGAGGTTCATCAACTCGAAGGGGCCGTCGATGCGGCGGTGAATGCGGAACAGGCCTTCGAGCGAGTAGTCCTTACCACCACCGATGGTGTCATCGCCGGAGACGACATACACCTGGTCTCCCTCCCGAACCGTCGTGTTGTTGGTGTGGTAGCTGTGCAGGCTGAACGGACCGAAGTGGTGGGTGAGGTGGTACGCAAAGAATGTTCGGCTCAAGTCGTTGTTCTTTCATGATCATTGACTATGCAAAGCATAGCGGACTCGAATGCAGCGACCTTGAAGGTCTCAATGGGAGCGAGAGACTGGGATGCCATTGACCGATGCAATCTCCACCCCCAACACGGACCTGCCACCATGCAACTCCTGTCTCTCACCCTCAAAGGCTTTCGCGGCATCCGCGATGGACTGCGCCTCGATAGCCTGACGCTGGACTTCGAGGCTTTGTGCGATGGTGCGCAACTGGTGGCCATCACCGGCGCGAACGGGCGTGGTAAGAGCACCGTGCTCGACAACATGCACCCGTTCCTGACCATGCCCTCGAGGGTGGCGATGGCGGGCGCAGGCGGCTTCAGCTACTACGACCACGTTTTCCTTCCAGAGAGCGAGAAGGACCTGACCTGGGCCTTGGAGGGGCGCTGCTACCGAACCCAGGTGGTCATCCGTCTCAATGGCCGGCGAAGGACGGAGGCCTACCTGAGTGCGCTGGCCGACGACGGCGTGTGGCGACCGGTGGTGCTGGACGACGGCACCGTGTCCGACGGCAAGGTTGAGACCTACACCCGTTGTGTCGAGCATCTGTGCGGCAGCGCCGACACGTTTTTTACATCGGTGTTTGGTGCTCAGGGCAAACGACAGCTCTCGGACTACCGCAACGGCGAGATCAAGAGCTTGCTCGCTGATCTGCTGGCGCAGGACCAGATCCGTGAGCTTGGGGCCAAGGCGACGCAGACGGCAAAATTGTTGAAGGCGGGGCTGGTGGCGATCCGCCAGGAACTCTCGGTCATCGATGAGGACGAGGCAGAGGTTGTACGTGAGCTGGCGAAGGCAGTCGACGCGCCTGCACGTGTACAGCGGGCCCTGGCGGATGCCGCCATGGCAACGGCGAAGCTGGAGGAACTGCGCCAGTCCTGTGCTCGCTTGGTGGCGCAGCGCGATCAGAGCCGCGAGACGGATGCGAGGCGCAGCCAATTGCAGGAAGAGCGCTCCGCTGCGCAGGCCGCGGACCGCGCGGCGGTCAGTGACCTCGGGGAGCGCGAACGCCTCGACCGGCAAAGGCTCGAACGCCTCGACCAGCGGACTGCGCAGCGGGTCGCACAGGCCCGCCAACGGCGCGACAGGTCGCTGGCGGTTCAAGCGCAGTGCGGTGCTTTGCTGTCGCGCGCGTCGTTGGTTGAGCGTGCGGTCAGGCGGCTGCCACTGGCCGAGCGGGCGTTGGCTGCGCGCGCGGATCGTGTCCAGCAGGAGCGGGCGGCAGTCGCCTCGTGGGAGCAGGCGCGCAGCGCCGTGCGCCTGGGCGCGCAGCGCATCGAGGCCATCGAACGGGAGGCCGGCCAAGCCGCTCTTCGGGCGCAGTCGCTGGGTCGTCGATTCGCGCTCACCAGGGAGGTTCCGTGCAGTGGGCTGCCGATGCAGGGAGACTGCCAGTTGCTGGCCGACGCCCGTGAGGCCAAGGCGCTGATTCCGAGCGCCGAAGGAGTGCTGCGGCGTCTGGTCGACGAGAAGGCGCAGGCGGTAGTCGAACTGCAGGCAGCGCGCGGTCGGGTGGACGCTTTGTCGGCCGCCGAGGCACAGCTGAGGCTGGCCGAGCAGCGACTGGAGCGCGGCCGGGAACGGGCTTCACGATTGGCACTGTTGGCAGGCAAGGCGGAGGAAATGACCAGTGCACGCCAGCGCCTTGTGGAGGTGGACGAGGAGCTGAAAAGCGCAGCGGAGGGCTCCGGAGATTCGGCACAAGCGCGGGAAGAGTGCGAGGAGCGGGATGCGATTCTGGCCTCACTGCGCGGGATCGAGGGCCAACGCAGCGCCCAGTCCGAGAAGTTGCAGAAGACGCTGGCCGGAATTGACGCGGTCCTGCTGGCCCTGCCGATGCCGTTCGGCGCGCGCAGCCTGCATACCGCAGAGGCGGAGCGCGATCGTGCGATGGCTCAGTGCGAGGCGGCGCAGGCGTGCCACCTGGCGGCTGTCCGCCAGTCTCATGTCCTGGCAGAACTGCGCCGCAGCCAGGAGGCGCTTGCCCAACGCCGGGACACAGTCCAGTGGCAGGCGAAGCGGGTGGAGAACGCGGTCGCGGACTGGACCTTGCTCGCGCGATGCATGAGCAACGATGGCTTGATCGCGCTCGCCATCGACGATGCCGGCCCGGCGCTCTCAGGACTGGCCAATGACCTGTTGATGGCCTGCTACGGAGCGCGCTTCACGGTTTCCATCGTGACGCAAGCGGAAACGGCGAAGGGAGAGCTCCGGGAGGGCTTCGATATCGTGGTGCACGACGCCGAATCCGGCGAGAGCAAGAGTGTTCGGATGATGAGTGGCGGGGAGAGGGTTTGGATCAACGAATGCCTGTTACGGGCCGTGGCGCTGTACCTCGCCCAGACCAGCGAACGCCGCTATGGGACGCTGTTTTCGGACGAAACCGACGGTGCGCTGGATCCCGCGCGCAAGCGCATGTTCGGGGCGATGAAGCGCGAGGTTCTGCGGATCGGCGGATACACGCGGGAGTTCTTCATCTCGCAGACTCCCGAACTGGCGGGCATGGCGGACGTTGTCATCGATCTGGAGGAGCGCGTGCGTGAAGGGTAGGGGCGGCCCGATGAGGCGGGGCCGTACGCGAAAGGCGGGAACCGGACCGTTCTCCCGGCACGGGGCCGGGAGAACGCGGTAGCTGTCGCTCAGCCAGTCGCCTGGCCTCGCTGGGGCAGCGCCTGGACCGAGTCGGTGGTCGACTCGGCGGGCGGTTGCGCTTCGGTCGTTGACGCCTTGAAGGCCGTCCTCGCGGCGCGAACCTTCGGGTCCTTCGACAGACGGCGAACCTGCGCTTGCGCGGGTTCGCTGGCACTCTCGGGCAGACAAGCCACTGCGACGTCGCGGCCACGGCCCAGGGAGCGAGCAGCGGCCGATGGTAGCCTGACAAGCAACCCGTTCAACAACCAGCGAACGAAATGGCCGATGCGCTGATTGCGAACATCGCGTGCTTGCTGAACACGCAGCGACTCGCGGCAGCACAGATACAGCGCCAGGTGTTCGCGCTTCATCTCGGGGTCCGCATCGAGCTGGGTCAGTACCTCGGCCGCGATCGCCGGATCCTTGCCAGCGCGCCGATAGAACGACACCCAGGCCTTCTCTTCTTCCGTGCCGATGGCACTGCGTCGCGGCTTGGCGCGCGATGCACTCAGACTCATGGTCAATTCTCCTTGCTTGCGGGATGTGCGCGCCAGCCCCCGAAGCGGGAGGCGTCAGTCTCCCAGGGGTTGTGGCGGTGCGCTGCTTTGCTAAGCTGGCTACCCACACGCCTTGGACTACCCACACATGCTTCGTGCAGGCCACTCACTCCGGTTCACGCCCACCGAGGTCGAGGAGTTCCGAAAGCTCGGACTCGACGTCGGCGGAGCGCGAACGCAGGACGATCTCGACCAGGCACTGGCCCACTGGACCGGCACGCTGACGGAAGAACGTCCGGAACTGCTGGACAAGATCGCCGTTGCGCTCGCCAAGGCAAGAGGTGCCTCGCTACCCGCGCGGTTGACGCGCGTGCGGTGAGGCCCCTTGCCGGACGTTGGCTTCAGCGATCCCGATCCAACGATCGGCGATCCGGTCCAGGTAGACCAGATCGTCAGCTTCGATCTCGCCTGTTGCGCGCAGGCGAGCGATGACTTCCTGGACCAGGAAGGGGTCTTCCCGGGCCAGTTCGACAACGGTGGCGGCGACGCGGCGCCGGTACAGATCGACCGTCATGGTCAACCCGCGGCGCGGCAGTCTGCGCACGGACGGCCCATGCACTTGCCGAGGCAGGGCAGGGGACGCAACAGCACCGGCAATTTGCGGTGCGGGACGGGTGGATGACCGGCAAGGCCGGACCCACCCAGCAGCACCGGGATGCGGCGCGGTTCTACAGCTGCGATGACAGCGAACATGGGGTTCTCCTTCGATGAAAAAGGGGAACGCCCAACCCTGGCGGGGACTGGGGTCCCCGTTCGGGTGTGCCTCGCGCGAGCGAGGCGGCTCGGTACCGGCCTGGAAAGGCCGGCTTGGGATGAAGGCCCAACGCCTTGCGGTGTGGGCCTTCGCTCGACGGGCGGCAGCCGTGAGGCCACCATCCATGTGCAGGCGTCAGCCCGAAGGCCGACAGGATCTCAAGGCTGCGGAGGCAGCCACCCCGGACGAGGCCGGGGAACTCGAGGGCAGGTATCGACTGCGACGCCAGCGAAGCTGGACTTCAGGGCTGCCGGAGCTGCCGATGAAGGCTTGGTGAACGCGATGTCCACGGGAAGCCGTTCCAGTATGCGCGTCCTTTGTCTTTCGGCATGGCCGGCCTCGATTTGCCACCCGAAATCGCCTGGTACTGCCCGCGATGTTCAATTCAGTTTGTCCGCGCTGAAATCACGAAGGATGACCGGTCCGAAGGAGCTCGCGCTCCATCGTTCCGGATGGCGGGTCCGAACCGCCACGAGCCACGCAATCCATCTTGTTCGTCCCGAAAGCCCACAAACCATCGCCGTTCGAGCAAGAAACCTGTTGCTGACGAGCATTGCGCTCCGCCCCTCGGCATGATGGAGCTCGCTGGGAAGTGCTTGGGACCCCCGGGGTCACGACAGTTGAGGAGCGCCGACGGCTTGGCGCTGGCGCGTCTGGAGCATATCGACAACGAAGAAGACGACCGTGACGTCCGTCCCGGCCTTGCGATAGGCGCCCCGCATGGCTGCCGGGCGGGCGCCTTGGGCGGGAAGGTGTGTCTGGCCCAGGTAGTCGATGCCAGGTGGCGGCCGAGTCGCGAGTCCCTTCACCGCGTCAACCATCTCCGAAAGATCCTTTCGGAAGCTGTAAGTGATGTGGAAGTAGAGATCCGTGGTCGAGTACGCGAACAATTTGTGAAGATGCTCTTCCAATCGCGCGTCGTTCGGCTGATCCGATTTCAAGGCCTCGAAAACAGTGATGTCCACGCCACGCCGCCGCAAGACGAAATCGCGGCGGCCGGCATTGCCCGCACCGGTGAAGCCGCCGGGCGACTGTTCATGGGTCTGCCATCCGAACACGCCTTCGAGCCGGGCTTCGACGAGCTCGGCAAGGATGCCGTTGTAGTCATCCTCGTAAAACTTGTTGTCGGGCAGCCCCAGGAACGACAAGGCTCGCTGGAATCCCGCCAGCGAATCCCGGAATGACTCTGTCACGACGGTTTCAAGCGCATTCGCACCGTCAAGCATGATTTCGGCCTGTTCACTCGGTGAGAGTGCGTGGAACTGTTGCAAGGCGGCGCGAACCTGCGTTGCGCTCTCCCTGCGCGTCAGCAGGCGGGGCTGCGCGTCGACGGGCTTGGAGTGCTCGATGTGGTCTTCGGCGCCCTTGAGCAGGTCTGTATCGCCGAAGCGCTCCTTCGCCGATCGCAGCAGTGCGAGTGCGCGCGCGGTGTCGCCCAGCCGCGCGTTGGTGACGGCCTCGAAAGCCATACTCTCTACCGTCCTCTCTGCCGGGGCGAGGTCATGCAGCCTACGTAGAGCCTCCCGCGGACGGCCGGTCGCGAGCAGCAGCGCGGCGCAGTTTGGGACGTGAACGGCACGTGACTGATCGCTCAGCGAGCTTGGCGTTGGGATGGCCCGGTCCGCTTCCGTCAGGGCGTTGCGAGCTTGGACGGCTTCCCGCCCGGTCAGGATACGAAACAGATTCTCGGCCAGCAGTTTCGAGACGCGCGCTGCCAACAGGTTGATGGCGTAGACCGGGTTGTGTTGCCGCTGGTAGAGACTTCGGAAAATGGATGCAGCCTTGAGCGCGTCCGGCGGCTCCTGTTTGAGCAAAGCCAGTGCACGAAAGAAGTCTCGGGTGCGTTCGGCTTCATCCTGGTGCTCCCTGGGCAGGTTCTCGGGAATCTTGGCAGCGGAGATTGCGGCGAAATCGTTGCGCAGGAATTGAAGCTGAAGCTGTTGGCCGAAGTCCTGTACCTGGGTTGACGCGGTCTCTCTGCCCCGCAGTCGATCCTGTCCGTCTCGCAGGTAGCGTTCGGCCACTTCTGGCAAGCCGACGTCCAGGAAAACCTGAACGCGTTCCTGCAACTGCGCCGTGAGTGCGGGCCGGCTTGCTTCTGTCGGTGTCAACTGCTTCAACCGACTGAGGATTTTGTCGTGGTACCGCGGCGAAACGCGCGGCAGTAGCGCCCCAAGCACCACGGGATCTTCGATCTGCAACAGCGCTTCGATGAGCTTCGCTTGTTGTTCCGGGTTCTCCAGCCGGTTGACGGCATCAACCAGATCCGCTTCGAGGCGACGCCCCGATGGTCTATGGCGAACGGGGATGCGGAAGGTGAATGCGTCCAATTGGTCGCGGGAGGGGCGGTCTCTGGCGCCCGACTGGATCGCTTCGGCCAGGGCCGTCACCAACGGTTCGGGCGCGGACTCCGGGTAGCCGATGATGGCACGGCTCAGGACACCGATGTGCTCGCGCAGCTGGAGCCCCAGTCGAACGGTGTCGGCGTCCGCTTTGGAGAGGGCGGCGGACACATCGAGGGGGCGCAGGATCGAAGGCCGAAGCCGCTCATGGTCCAGGGCAAGCTTCGCCAGCGCGCCAGCGCCAGTCGCGTCCAGCAGGCTTACGTTGGTGCTGGTGGGGGCATTGATGGCCGCCGTGTAGGCGGCCGCCACCTTGGCAGCATCGGACTCGGGCAAATCCCCGCCGACCAGTGCGAGTGCCTTGAGAACCACTGCAAACGCGGGCGCATTCACATCGGTGCAGCCTTGGGCGACCAGTGCGTCCCGGATGGCCTGCTGGATCGGGATCGACAGACCGTGCAGATGCTCCATGACGATGGCGAGCATCTGCACGGCTTGCGGGTTTCCCGTGTCCCATTCCTGTAGAGAGATCAGAAGGCGAGCGTAATCGGCCGGACTGGCTGACTCCGCGAGCAGATAATGCCCAAGCACCTCCAGGCAGTCCTCTAGCGCGGAGGTCTGTACGGCGTCCGCGGCGGCGCTGCGCTGACTCTGGCTCGTCGGGAAGTGGGCATTCCACGTGGCCACCAGATAGCAGACCAGTGCCGTCGCCGGAGGACACAGGACCAGGTCAGCGAGCATCTGGGGCAACTCGAGGGCGCGGTCCACCAGCGTGGCGAGCAGGTCTGGATGCTGGATGGCCAGGTCAACCAGTTCCTGGGCGGTGGGCGAGGGGACTGCGCCCTCTTCGACGTGCGCCAGTTCCGTCGCCAGCAAACCCATCAGCAAGGCGAGGCCTTCCGGCTCGAACAGTGCTTCTCCCGAGGGTGTGTGGATCTGGTGGAGATAGCGGCCCAGGGCGTCCACAGGGATGTCCTCGGCGGTGGCCTGCCTGACGTCACCCGAGTACCGCAAGGCATCCGACATGTTGATCGCTTCCCATCCGGGAAGATTGCCGCTACGCAGGGTTTGCAGGACCAGTTCGCGAAACTGCTTTGCATGTTCGACGGGCCAAGCCAGTTTCGGGATGACAGAAGGGCATCCGAGCACTTGCCAGCGCATGGTCCACGCAGGCAAGTCGCGCACGGGAGGCACATCCCAGAGGCGCGCAGCGATCCAGTCGGGAGACAGCACGGGATGCGCATCCAGCGACGCCGCGGTGCCTGTGGTCAATTCGGTTTCGAACATGTCCACGCTGGCGTGCTGACCCTGCCGAACGACGTGGTACCGCGATTCGCTGAGCCACCAGACGAAGTCCCGCAGTTCCTGCGCATAGGCAGTGCCGCTGCGAAGGTAGACCTCGCGCAGGGCCAGTGCGGGGATCCACTTCCCGTTGATGCGTCGAAACCAGCCTCGGGCTTCGGCTTCTTCATGGTCTGGAAGCCCGCTGGGCGATTGCGCCTGGATGCGCCTGTACTCCGCGATGGCAGTGGCTTCGTCGCAATGCTGGGTCTGAGTCGTGTCCAACAGCAGTTGCAGCACGTCGGAATCGCGAGGTATGTCAGTTCGCTCGGGGTCGACGCGGCGGCGGGCCATCGGCCTCGACGGCAGCAGAGAGAACCTCTGGCGAAGCGTCGCGCGAGCGGCAAACAGTGAATAGCGCAACTCTGGAATTCGGTTCATGTCAACAGCCCTTGTCTTTGTCGTTCGATGAAAGTTTAGACAGGTGTCTTGGAGCACCCGGACACTCGACTGGTGCACACAGGAGAACGTGGGGGGTGCTTGTTCAAAAGAAATGCCCCACCACCTTGCGGTAGTGGGGCACAAACTCAGGCAGCCTGGCGAAGCGCTTCGCCGTCGAGTGCGGCGCTTCCGGCCTCATCCTTGCCGAGGTCGAGCTGCTTGACCAGCTCGCGCTGGCGCACCAGCAGTGCGGTGAGCCTGCCCTCGTGTTCGAACGGACGGGCCAGTTCGAGCTGCAGGTCCTCCAGCCGCTTGCGCCGCACGGCGAGCTGCTCTGCCGTGCGGGCGTGCTGCTCTGCCACCGAGGCCAGTACCGCCAGGAGCGCGGACACGAGGCCCGGTCCCGTCTGGTAGGGATCGGCGTCGTAGCGGCAGCGGCCGACCAGGTACAGCGATGGCGTTGCTTCGCCGCCGATCGTCTGTACACCCATCTCGAAACCGCCGAAGCGGCCCACGACCTGGTCCGCCACCGAGATGACGTTGCGGGCGCCCGCCTTGACGGTCTTCACCAACTCCCGCAACGCCTCTCCCACAGCGTCCGGCCCGGCGATCTTTCGCCCGCCGAGTTCCACGGCAATCTGCGCCATGGTCTGGGGCTCGACTTGACCGACATCTTCCTCGTGCAGAACCACCTTTTGCTCCAGCGACGCGATCAACATCGGCAGCCGTCCCACTTCGCTCTCATTGGCCCAGCGCTGGTTGCGCCAGACCGAGAACAAGGTGGAGAGTTTGGCCACCTCCGCATCCACGCCAGCCTTTTCGATGACCATCGGGTTGCCTGATGCCAAGGCCTTGACCTCGGCATAAGACAGCGTCGCGAGCTCCACGTCCTCGATGGCCCGAAGGCCCTTGTCGCCGCGCATGACCTGCGCGATGAACCTCGCCTTGGTCTCCAGCGTTTGCCACGAGTAGGCGTCAAAGCTCTGCTCGGTCACGTACCGGAAAATCTCCACCTCCTCGCATTCATTGCCTTGCCGCAGGATGCGGCCCTCGCGCTGCTCGACGTCACACGGGCGCCATGGCGCATCGAGGTGATGCAGCGCCACCAGGCGCGTCTGCACGTTCGTGCCCACGCCCATCTTGCCGGTTGATCCCAGCTGCACCCGCACGCGGCCCTCGCGGACCGCCTTGAACAGCTTGGCCTTCTGGACGTCGGTCTCGGCGTCGTGGATGAAGGCGATCTCCCGCTCGGGGATGCCTGCCTCCATCAGTCGGTCCTTCAGGTCCTCGTAGACGCTGAAGGCCTTGCCGCCTTTCGGGCTGGACTGGTCGCAGAACACCAGCTGCGTGCCGCGGAAGTCCGCCGTGCGCTGCCAGATCGCCAGCACCTCGCGGGTGCAGGCGGCAACCTTGCCGTCCGCATCGAAACGCGCGCTGGGCGCGACCAGCCGGAAGTCCAGCGCGGCCGCGCGGCCGTCGTTCGAGACCGCGAGCATGTTGTCCTCTTTCGGATCGACATGCCCGTTGCGGATCGCCTCGGCCCGCTTGACCAGCGTCTGCACGTAGGCCTTGAGAGCCGGGCTCGCCGGGCAGGCCACTGTGCGCGGTTTACCGCCGCGCAGCTTGGGCACCGGCAGGTCCAGCATCTCGGCGGTGCGGATGTCCGCGATCTCGCCGAAAATGGCCATCAGCTCCGGCACGTTGATGAAGCGCGCGAAGCGCGTGTGCATGCGGTAGCCGCTGCCGTCCGGCGCGATCTCCAGCGCCGTCACCGACTCCCCGAAGGTCGCGGCCCAGGCGTCGAACTGCTGCAGACCCAGTTCCTCCAGCCGCCGGGGCTGCAGGTAGCGCTGCATGGTGTGGATCTCGGCCATGGTGTTGGCCACCGGCGTCGCGGTCGCGAAGACCACGCCGCGCTGCGCGTTGCCGTGCAGCTTCATCGTGTAGCGCGTCTTCAGGTACAGATCGAACGCGCGTTCCGAATTGGAGAGCGGCAGGCCTGCGACCCGCGTCATCTTCGTGAACCTGTACAAGTTCTTGAAGAGGTGGGCCTCGTCTGTGAAGAGGCCATCTATGCCCAACTGCTCCCAGGTCAGAAGATCGTCTTTTTTCTTGTCGGCGACCAGCCGTTCCAGGCGGACCTTCCAGCTCTTCTTCTGCGCCTCGAGCTGCTTGATGATCCGGTTGCTCCGGTCACCGCTCTTCTCGGCGCGCACTGCCATCTCTATCTCATGGATCACCTCCGTGATGTAGTCCTCTGTGAATTGCGGCGACATCCTGATGCGCTCGAAGCTCGAGTGCGTGATGACCACCGCGTCCCAATCGCCCGTGGCGATGCGCGACACCAGCTCGCGCCGGCGGTCGCCTTCCAGATCCTCCTTTCCGGCCATCAGTACCGAGGCCTGCGGGTACAGGCGCACGAACTCGGCCGTGTACTGCGCCAACATGTGGTTGGGGACCACATGGCAGGGCTTCGACAGGAAACCCAGGCGCCGCATCTCCATGCTCGCGATCACGCAGACCGCCGTCTTGCCGGCGCCGACCACGTGGAACAGGCCCACGTTGCCGGTCTGCACGACGCGCCACACGGAATCCCGCTGGTGCGGGTGCAGCGCGAAGCACTGCGAGAAGCCCGGAAGCTTCAGGTGGGAGCCATCGAAGTGCCGCGGTCGCGTGGCGTTGAACAGGTCGTTGTAGACCCGGCACAGCCGTTCCCGCCGTTCGCTCTCCTCGAAGGCCCAGGCCGCGAAGCGGTCCTTCAGCGCCCCGAGCTTCTCGCGCGCCGCCAGCGTTTCTGCCGCATTCACGACATAGCGGTCCTCCGTGGGATGTGGGTCGCGCACGGTCGGTACCTGCACGTTGAGTGCGGCCTGCACCAGTTCGATCGCGTTCATGCGCGGCGTGCCCCATTCCTGGGTCACCTTCACGTTCTGCCGCGCGCTCCACTCGGGGTAGGTCACCGACCAGGCGCCAGCCTCGGCCGAGTACGCCACCTGACAATCCTTCAGTTCGAGCACGTCGTGCACGAACCCCTCGACGTCGCCCGCCGGGATCCACACCGCACCCAACCGCGGCTCGATGGCCGACGGCTGCAGGTCCTCGGGCTGCACATGCTCCAGTGCCTCCACGTTGTGGCGGAAGGCCGGGCCGGACAGCGCCGCCTGCTTGAGCTTCTCCTTGACGTTGCCCGACAGGTATTCGTCGGACGTTTTCCAGGCGTTGTCCGCCGGGTCGAGGAAGATCTGCCCGGCCTCGGACAACGCGGCCAGCACCTCGTTCTCGGGCGCCGACAGCAGCCGCGCCATGTAGGCCGGATCGACCCGGCCGCGCCATTGCACCGACGTGGCCAGCGCTTCGGCCGGTTCACTCACCGACGTCGGCGCCGAGACCCGGCGCAGCGTGCGCTGCGTGAACAGCGCTGCCTTGCGGGCGGTGTCCGACTCTTCGTCGTAGTGCTCCAGCGACAACAGCAGCGGGTAGTCCGGGTCGCGCCGGAACGCCAGCGCGTTGGCCCGGGTGCTCAGGCAGCCGTGGCGCGCCACGTAGCGGTCATAGGTGCCGTTGAGCATCGCCCGCAGGTGGGTCAACCCTTCGTCGCCATCCTGCGCCAGTTGCGCATTGAGCAGCGCCCGGGCATGGTCCCGGATCGCGCACAGGCCCGCGATGCGGGCGCGCTGCGTGGCGTTCAGGCTGTCGTGCAGGTCGACTAGCTCGGCGCCTTCGACCCGGTGCACGCGCCCGTGATGGACGCGGTAGCTGCCGGGCCGTGCGCCGGGCTCGGCCGGCACGGTGGCGCGGACGGCTGCCAGCGCCACCGGCTTGGCCGATTGGTACACGCCGCTGGGCAGCAGCGCGATGCGTTCGAACAGCGCCGGCTCAAGGTCGCCCTCGAACACGACGGTCGGCACTTCCTCGTAGCCGTTGCTCTCCTGCGTGACCCGGCCGATGCAAAACCGGGGATTGCGCGCATACCAGGCGTTGATTTGCAGGTACTTCTGCGGGCAGCGCGGGTGCCGCAGTTCATCGGGCACCATCACACGCTCCAGCCAGGCGCCGCTGACGGACTCGCCGGGGTGGCGCTTGCGCAGGAACAGAATGTCGGTCTGCACATCCGTCGACGCGAGGCCGGCGAAGGCGCCCTGCGGCAGCCGGATCGCGCTCAGCAACTCGGCCTGGGAGGCGATGAGCTCACGCACGGCGTCCGCGCGCGCTTCCATCGTGCCGGTGCTCGTGATGAAGCACACCAGGCCTCCGGGCCGTACCAGGTCCAGTGCGCGGCCGAAGAAATAGTTGTGGATCCGAAACCGGGCGTACGGCTTGGGGCTCGTGTCGGCGACCGGATAGTTGCCGAAGGGCACGTTGCCGATCACCAGGTCGAACCAGTTCTCGGGCAGCGCCAGCTTCTCGAAGGGCACGATGCGCACGTCGGCACCGTGCGGCGCGTAGAGCGTCTGCAGGATCCGGCCGGACAGCTGGTCGATCTCCACGGCCGTGACCGAACTGCGTTCGGCGAGCGCACGCGGCATCGCGCCGAGGAAGTGCCCGACACCGGCCGCGGGTTCAAGCACGCGCCCGCCAGTGAAGCCAAAGCGCTCGATGGCCTGCCACATCGCCTCGATCACATGGACTTCGGTGTAGTGGCTGTTGTTGACCGATGCCCGGGCCGAGTCGTAGTCCTCGCTCGGGAGCTGGGCCTGCAGTGCCTCGGCGCGGCGGCGCCAGGCCTGATCGTCACCCTCCAGGTTGAAGGCCGCGGGCAGGCCGCCCCAGCCAGTGAAACGCAGCAGTTGCTTGCGTTCCGTGGCGTCGGGTATCCGTTCTCCGGCTTCGAGGTCTTGCAGGATGCGGATGGCCTCCAGGTTGGCCTCGAACTTCGTGACCACGCCGCTCAGCCCGACCAAGTGTTCGCGGTGCAGCGTCGGCCACAAGGCGCGGGGCTCGTCGCGCTTGGCGCCAGCGATGACGCGCCAACTGCTGCGCGGGGTGCTCGGGATCTCGCTCGGCGCTGTGGTGTCGTCTTCATCGCCGCTCGACACAGTGGCGACCACTGCGGCAGCGCCGCCGTGGGGCTCTGTCGCGGGGAGATCAGCGAACAGATCCGTCTCGGGGGATGGATCGGGGGTCTCTGGCTCGTCCGGGTCGAAACCCGGGAGCCACAAGGAAGGCGCGGTAGTGCGTGCCATCGGTGGTTCTCCGAAGGAAGGCGGAGAACGCACCGACCCATCAGGGGAGGCGAGCTCCCCGAATGGGATGGACGAATGCACACGACCCTGAGCCGCGATGCGGGTTCAGGGATCAGGGTGTGCGGTGAACGGGCAGCTCAGGGCTGCCGTGGCGGTGGGCGGGTATCGACCGCGACGCCCGAGCGGACTCGGGAACGCCCTGGAAGGACGTGCGTTGGCCGGAGCCAGGATGCGAGGATCAGTATGGTCGAGCCACCACCTGGCAGCACGCCTGGTATGAAGATGCCTGAATGAATGCGGGCGCAGTAGGTGGTTTTTCGGTGGCGGAGCGGTGGCAGGCCAGCGTGCTGAGCCGCCTGATGGTGAGCGATCGCCCAACCGCGATACATGAACGACGACAATTCAGTTCAGAGTCAGAGTCCGCGTGGGAGCAAACGATGGAAGAACACGACATGGAGCACGAAGAACACAGGAGGGACTTGATTGATCACTCAGGCTTGAAGGTACTGCTGCCCTATCTCAAGAGCTATGCTCAAAAGGGATTGACTGAGATGAGGTCGCAAAAGAAGTCATTCACTGCTTCGGTTGTTGAGATCTACGCCGCCGGTGTCTGCGAGAGAGTCTCCGAACTGGACAATGCGCTGGCCGCTTTGCGCCTGACGCTGGGCTTCGTGATGGATCTCGGCTCGCAGTCCAGTCCCAGTCCGGATATCTATCGCTATCACTACGAGAACTTCGTGCTTCGCGTCATCGGATTCGTGGATCGGGCGCATCGCCTGGTCGGTGCGTCCCTGTTGATGGACAAGGCAAAGTTCGAGACCATCGGGGGGAACGCGCATGTGCAACGTCAGGTGCGGGCAGACCACCCCGACCTTCATGCAGCTCTGCAAGCGGTCGAGCAGGCCGTGGAGAGCTACAGAGGCCCGCGTAACGAATTGATCCATTCCTCTGCGTTCACCAGTCGGGAACTCGGGCTGTTCCAGTCCGTCCGGCAGTTCGGCCTGGACACCGAAGGCCTCGACGTGGATGAGCTCGCACGACACCACTTCTGTCAAGGAAGCACAGAGATCGCGCTGACCATCGCCCGGTTGGTGGAGACGTTGACGGCCTTGCTCGATGCCTTGGCGCCGCGCTTTGCAGTTGCAGCCGCGCACGAAGATGGCCAGCAGGAAAAATCGAACGCTTTCGGTGCTGATCTGGCGTGAGAGCAGCCCGGTGCAACAGTTGCCTTGCCAATGGCACTTCCGCCGAATTCCTGTTGTGGTCGCATCACTGACTGCCACGAGCGATGGCCATTGAAAAGGCCACGGCGCTTCATTGAACTGAAGTGCCGTGGCCCGGAATGGCCGGAGCAACGCGATGCTCCGATGCAGGTCTGGTCGATCTACAGCGGCCACGGGGCACCGGCAGAAAATCGGCCCGGATGCTGGCGGCAAGAGCGCGATCACGGAGAGGTCGAGCCCCAGTCGGCAAAGGCTTGTGACTCGCTGCGAGGCTAGGTCTGCGGCGACGGCGCCAACCCCCAGGCCTCACATGCCGAACGACCGTCGATGGTGCCGTGCGCCAGCAGCACCGCGATTGCGTTCCGCTCTAGCGACAGATTCAGATCAGCGTAGCCCTCGGGCCATTCGGCAAGGCCGGCATAGAGGTCGAATTCATCGTCCTCGATCTCATCCCTGAGAATCTGCGCGGCAACGTCAGCGTCGAACTCTCCGTTGGGAAAGCTCTCCTCGGACAAGGCCTGCTGCGGCACGGCGCGAATCGCATTGGGGTTGCAACTGATGCAACGGTAGTAGCCGCCGCCGTCGTCGTACTCCGCGGTCACTTCGAACGACAGCGTGACGGCATCAAGCCAGGCATGCATCAGGAAGAGGCGTGCAAGGCAGGCGCCGGTCCAACTGGCGTCCAGTGCTCGCTGTGTGGCCAGCGCCTCCCGGTAGCGGGCTTGGACGTCGGCGCCGGCAGGATTCAACACCAATCTGCCGTCAGCATCCACCTTGTAGGTGGCTCCTTCTTCGGGGGTTTCAGTGGACATGGTTGTTCCTTCTTCTGCGGTGGTTGCCTTCGGAGAACACCACCGCTTTGGGGTGAATGTGTGGCAGCAGCGGGTGCCACCAGGCCGGCTCGGTGCAGACCTGGTGCCAGTCGCCGTGGCCGTCGTTGGCGCTCACGTGGACCTCGATGCAGCGCTCGCAGGCGAGCATCTCGGTCACCAGCGAGGTCTCCCGCTGGCCCGTGCGGGATGCCAGAATGTGCAGGTGCGACAGATCGAGCGCATAGGGCACGCCCGATGCGAACACGGTCTGGTACTCCCGCCAGCTTGAGACCAGCCAGTCGTCGCCGCCCGAGGGGTAGTGGCCCTCGACGCCGACGGGACAGCCGAACAGGTCGGCGCAGCGCCGCGCGTTGTCCAGCATCTGCGGCAGCGTGGCTTGGCTGCGGCGTCCCGCATGCGCGGTGTAGGCAGGGGCCTCCAGTCGCCGGCTGATGCGCGCCGCCTGGACAAACCAGTCGGCGTGCAGTGCGAACCCTGAGAGATCCGCCATCACGTGCCGGGACAGGACGCGCACATTGGCGTGGAGCCGCCAGCGGGTGCCGGGGCAGGCCGCACGGAGGGCGTCGACCAGTGCGTCGTCGAGCACGCCCATGCTCTGGGGCACGAGCTGCACGTGCGCGGTCGACAAGCGGCCGAAGCAGGGCTCGTTCGGCGGCTCAGCGAGCCGCTGCACCGCGTCCGCGTGGCGCAGGCCAGGCCAGCAGGCCAGCGAGACATGCACCTTCACAGTTTCGTCTCCGTGAAGTCCGACTCCGTGCGGTACTCGGCGTGCTCGATGCGCACCGTGTCCGACGCGCAGTCGAACACCACTTGGCCGCTGCCGCCTTCGCCGTCGTACCAACCTTCGTGGCGGCTTTCCACCGCCTCCATCGCGAAGTCCGACAGCGCCTGGTGAAGGGGTTCGTCGTCAAGCTCGGTCCAGGTGTGCCATTGCTGGTCAGCGTAGCGGCTGCACTCGGTGAAGACGTCGACGGTAGTCGACAGATCGACCGTTCTGCCGTCGGCGTCGACAGCGCAGGTTTCATCGGCAGCGCCTTCGTCTCCGCCGCCGCTGTAGGTAACCGTGGCGCGCACGGCTCCGAGGCCTTTGAGGGCCTCCAGCAGAAGCGCCTTGTTCCGCCGCATGCGTTCTTCCGCAGGCAGGGCGGGGTGTTCTGGGTTCAGTGTGTCAGGGGTCATCGTTGTTTCCCCAAAGAGATCGAGGGACGGCCCCGCCCCGGAGGGGCGGATGCCCCTCGGGGTTGCATGGCGGCCGCCGGTCAGGGCGGACGGTTTCTTGAATCGCTAGCGCCGCGAGGCGCTGCGGTTCCTGGCATTGCCGGGCTTCATGGCGGCATGCCGTTGGCCGGAGGGCTCTGCCCTCTGCGGGGGCGAGCCGGGGTCATTGGAAGATGCGCGGTTCGACGGTCTCGCCGCGCATGAAGGCGACGTAGGCGCCGGCCTTGCCGATGTCGGGGAAGCGGGCGAGCACGTCTTCGTGGTCCAGCACTTCCCAGGCGAGCTTCAGTTCCCCGCCGCGCCGGATCGACAGTTCAGGTGCGCGCCAGGCCGGGTGGCGGTACAGGAATGCGCCGCTGTCCCAGTCCACGATTGCCAGCAGACTGGCCGTGAGGATCGCCACGCCGCCATCGGCGCCGGGCTCAACCAGCAGCGGGACCTTGAGCGGTCCCGTCGAGCGGCCGATCCTGCCGACCACATCGTGTTTATCGAACCAGACGCGTCCCGTGGACGTGTCACCGGGGACGAGGCGAACCTGGGTGTCCTGCTGCCGGCAGCGCTCCAGCACATGGGCGGCCTTCGGATCGGTCCCCGGGGCGAAGTAGGTCTGCCGGCTTTGCGGGGCCATCGCCCAGGCTTGCACGGCGGCCTGGTACTTTTCGTAGCCGCTGAACGCGCCGAAGTCGCCGGCGCTGAAAGCCAGCTCCGGCTGCTGCAAGCGTTTGGCGATCTGTGCGGCGTGGTCTCGCGCATTGGCGAAGCCGAAGCAGGTGTAGCCGTCTTCGCAGGGAATGACGTACAGCCGCTGTTCGGCATTCAGAGTCACATTCATGGTGGGTTCCTCTTGAGGTCGAACGGAACCCGCCCCGTGGGGCGAGCCCCGCGGGATGGTGAAATGGAAGACAGGCGCCGGAACGCCCGCCGGGTGGCTCAGGCGGCCAGGGCTTGTGGCCGTGTCTGCACCGGGATGACGAACAGGCGCCGTAGCGCCGTGAGGTCGCCCTGGCTGAACTCCGTGCAGGCCTGCGCGACTTGCGGCTCGACCTCGGGCGTGAGCGGCTCGCACGGCGAGATGCTGGCGACGAGCACGTCGCCGCCGCCCAGGAAAGCCAGTTCGCCGTTGGCGGCACAGTGCGTCACCTCCCACACCGGCTGGGGCCGCTCGGCCAGGTGCTGGCGCACTAGCTGGGCGGCCGAGGCCAGTGTCTCGACGAGGGCCGCGCGCTCCAGGTCACCGAGTTCGTGGCCGTAGAGATGGACCAGGTACTGGTCCGGCTGGAGCGGCTCCAGCGAGTCGATCGGGAGCAGGGGAAGCTCTGGTCCCCCGGGCGCGGAAGACGGCGCGGCGGGGCAGGCCGCAACGGTGTCGACCTGCTGGCAGCGTTCCAGATGAGTCAGCTTGAGCAGCAGCGCATCGGCGTGCGCGCGGTCCGCGAGCGTGAGCTGGGTCCGCAGTGCGAGGATCTCCTGCGTCATCAGGTGCAGTTCCTGCACGATGGCGCGCTCGGCGCGACGCTCGATGGCGCACAGGGTTTCGGTGATGGTGGTCATGGGGATGGCCTTTCTGAAATGGATGAGCCCGCCCACGCCCTCAACGGGGACGGGAACGGCATGGCGCGGCCAGGCCGCGGGTGAAGAAGGGGAGTGCGCCCAGAGGGCGCCGGAACTGGGGCCGGGATGGCCGGCGAAAGACGGCCGCAGGTGCGGCGGAGGCAACTTGGCAGCAGAGCTGCGCCAGGCGGGTAACGACCGCAACGCCCGAGGTTCTCGGGGAAGAGGATGGTCAGCAGCGACCACCACTCGGAAGATGGCACCAG
The DNA here is from genome assembly GCF_059424305.1 of Hydrogenophaga sp. GW456-12-10-14-TSB4. Lineage (NCBI taxonomy): Bacteria > Pseudomonadati > Pseudomonadota > Betaproteobacteria > Burkholderiales > Comamonadaceae > Hydrogenophaga > Hydrogenophaga sp. GW456-12-10-14-TSB4. The sequence goes on from NZ_JBWKZH010000004.1 coordinate 59,151, forward strand.
TCTGCCGCGATGGGAACTGGAGGGAAAGCCGTCGCAGGTCCTCGGCATCCGCAAGGGACGGAAGACTCCGTCGTTTGCCGGTGGCGACTGCAGGGACCGGTGTCCCTGCGGATGCTTTGGCCCCCGTAACGGGCGGGACCGGCTGTCAGCTTGCGTGCAGGAGGACGGGTGGCCGGTCGAGGTGGTGCTCAACCACCCGGTTGTCCGACGGGATACTTTCAATCGACGCGAAGAGGACGGCAGGATGGAAGAAACCGAATTTCTTATGGGGAAGACGATCAAGTGGGCTGGCATCCTGGTCGACCAAGCCACTGGTGACGCTGAGTTCGTCATGCAGTTCACGGATGGACCCAGCGTCTCGGTCGGAGCGTGGCAACGAGAAGGCTACCCCGTCGAAATGAGCGCAAAGCGCCTCACCAGCTAGGGCTCGTACTGCCTGACGCAAAGTCGATGCCACACGATATTTCGAATGGGTGGACTCCCGACCCGCAGCGATGGATCGCCGAGGGGGATGGGCTGCGGGCGTCCGCGCTGGCGATGCGAGAGCAATGGGTCGCCCTTCGAACGCGGATTCGGCATGTCGACGATGGCGAGACACATCCCTTGCGCCATGCCGCCACGGCGCCGCGCACGTGGTCAGAGCTGCAGGGCTGGCCGCGCGCTTCGATGCTGCTGCTTGGATATGCGGTGGAGATGTACCTCAAGGCCGCTCTGGTGAAGGCCTACAGGGGATGCCGTGGCGCGTATGGCCAGCAGACGGGTATGTTCGATCGCGATGTCAGGCGATTCGGGCATGGCTATGTGCGGCTTGCCGCCGCGATCGAGTTCGCCACCTCGGATTCGCAGCGCCGCGAGTTGGGGCTGCTGCACGAAATGGTCGTGGATTCCGCGCGGTACCCGCTGATGCCGGATCACGCCATGACCGGCACCGACCCGCACCGTGTCGACGCGCTCAACGCGACGACACGTGCGATCTGGAGCGAGGATCAGTTCGTTTCCCTGGACGACTTGGTCGGGCAGGTTCGCGAGCATGCCAGCCGGATCGACCAGGATTCGAAGGTCCCGGCGCACTTCGGGCCTTGTGTCCGGATCGATGACGACGGCTATTTTGTCAGCCGTTCCGGCGGACGTCTCTCGCCGCGCATCGTGTTCCGGTACAGCCGGAAGATGACGCAGACGGGGCGTGGCCACCTCGAGGCCTTGCGCGAGGAAGTGGTCGCGAGCTGCGACTGGCATGCCGCTCACGTGTGGAATTCCGCCACGATTCTCGAAGCCGGAGCGCAGAGGACGCATTGCCGGCGGGGCGATGGATCGTTCGCGCCGGCATGATCGAACTGTGAAGTGCTTGAGCGGCTCAGCGCGACTTGCCTGCAGCATCACTTGATCGAGGTCGTGTGTGAGGGAGAGTGGAGGGGCGGCACTTTGGTGCTGCGCCATTGGACCAGCACATGGGCTACCTCAACCCTCTCTTCAATCTACCTGCCGCGCAGGACTTGCTGTCGCTGGGCGCGCCGGAGAAGGCCGCGCTAGGTCGCCTGATGATGGATCTGCGGCGGCAGGCGAACGACGAGGCCGAGCAGGCCTGGAAACGGCGCAAAGGCCCGATGGCCTGCTACTGGAGGGCAGTTTCGACCTATGCGCGGCATGTCGCCCACGTGTTGAGGCATGGTGGCGGCACGCAGGCCAGCGCCGTGGACAGTGTCGAGGCGGCTCGACTGCGACGCGAGCTCGACATCGCACGGCGACAGGTGGCTCTGTTGGTGGACGCGGCTTCGGTGGCCATACCGCCCGCGGCGCATCCAGCGAGCCCCTCCCCGGAAAGCTGGGCCTGCCAGTTGCGTGCGCTTGCGCGCCGCGATGGCGCGACGATGCTCTCGTGACGAGCTTCGAGGCCGACACCGATGTGTTGCGCCTCGATGCACAGGACGCCGGACAGGGGATCGCTTGAAGGCAGAGCGCCAATGCCTTGGACCCTGGTTGCGCCGCTTTTGGGTTATGGTGGATATGATGAATCTATGGTAACCTTGATCATCAAATCTGGAGCATGCCATGACTGCCGTTCACGAACCAACTGCCCTTGGCCCCTTGGTGGGAACACCCCGGGAGGTGCGTGATCGCCTGGGCAAGTTCAAGGCCGATCAGGTCATCGTCATGCCCGTGGCACGGGCCAGCGCCGCGCATGCAGGCGTGCTGGCGCAGACGCTGACCGACGTCCTGGTGTTCATCGAGACGGCGCTGCGCGACCAGACTGCGCAGAACGCGCAGGCCCTCAAGGCCCTGGTCAGCGCGGTGGTACCCAGGACCCCGCCCACGCCCACCCTGCTCAAGGAAGCCGCGATGCTCGCGCGTTCGCGCAAGGCGGTCTTGGAGGGAGCGGACTGGCTGACAGCGGCCAAGCTGGCCGAGCTGGCGGGCCTGAGCACGACCAATCCGAGTGCTCAGCCCAACAAGTGGAAGCGCTCGCAGCAGATCTTCGCGATCCAGCACAACGGCGTCGACTACTTTCCCGGCTACGGCCTGGACCCGCAGGCCAACTGGCGGCCGCGCAAGGCCCTGAAGGCCGTCCTGGAGGTGTTCGGCAATGACAAGGACGGCTGGGGGCTTGCCTACTGGTTCCTCTCTGCCAACAGCTTCCTCGGCGGGCGGCGCCCGCAGGACGTGCTGGCGACGGACCCGGAGCAGGTCGTTGCCGCCGCCCGCGACGAGACGGAAGACGTCGCGCATGGCTAAGGCTCCAAAGGCCCCGGGGACGCGGAAGTCGCCGTCGCCGGCCCGTGCTGCCGCGCCCGAGGGCGCCGGCAGCCAGGCCACTCCGGAGCCTCCGGACACGCTCCACGTCACGCCGTGGACGCTGTCCAGCAAGCAGGTCTTGCACCGGGTCCACCAGGACCTGTACGCAGGCGACCAGTTCAATCCGGGGCTCAAGGGCAATGCACGGTTCAGCCCGATCCGGGACGCCGAGGGGGATCCCATTCCGACCCTCTATGCGGCGGCTACGTTCGACGCCGCCGTGATGGAGTCCGTGTTCCACGACGTGTCCCACGCACCGGGTTTCAAGCACTACGACAAGGGAAAACTGAAGGGGCAGTTGCATTCCGAGGTCAAGGTCACGCGCGACCTGAAGCTGGCCGATCTCGGCAATGTCGCGCTGCGCAAGCTGGGTGTGCAGCGCAAGCAGCTGATCGACACCGAGAAGGACCAGTACCCGAAGACGCGGTCCTGGGCCGAGGCCATCCATGCCAAGCACAAGGACATCCAGGGCCTGTCCTGGATCTCCCGCCAGGACGACTCGGCGCGCGCGGTGATGTTGTTCGGCGACCGCATCCCCAAGGGGGCGTTGCAGCAGGTGGGCGACTCGCGCAGCCTGCTCACGGACGAGCGGGGCTATGCGCAACTGCTGGATCTGGCCGATCGCATCGGCGTCGATCTGGTGCCGGGCAAGGAGTAAGGTGGCGCAAGGGATGAGCCGACAACAACCGCCGCCGCCCATGCAGCCGTTGTCCGACGTGGAGCGCCAGCACTATCGCGACGAGTTGCGCGCGGGGCGCTATGCCGCGCTGGCGGACGCGGAAGGTTTTGAGCAGATCTGCTTCGCGCTCGAGGCGCTGGGGTTGCGTCTCCTGGGCAAGGAGGGCGACCTGGGGCAGTACGAGCACCGGATCGGCTCCTACGCGCGGCTGTCGCCCGTGCTCACCGAACTCGCCGGGACCCATCCCTCTGGATTCAAGCCTTTCGAGGCGCTCTATGCGACCGTGCGCAAGGCACGCAACGACAACATGCACCTGGGTGCCTATGCGCGCCATGCCACGCACGCGGCCATCGAGTTGTGCATCGGATTGGAGGAAGCGCTGATGGCGGATGTCACACCCACGGTCGGCCACGTCATGGTCAAGTCCGTCATCACCGTGGAGCCCTGGCGGCCCGTGGCCCATGCCCGGCAGCTGATGCTGATGCACTCGTTCTCTTTTCTCCCGGTGCGGCATGGGCAGAAGTGGTTTCTGCTCTCCGAACTGGCGCTGGCCCAGTTTCTGAACGTGCGTCCGGCCGACGTCCGGAAACGCCGGCTCGGGATGGTGATCGGGGAGGCCGTGGCGCATGTCCCGCCCCTGGAGCTTGAGGAGGTCCCGCCGGATCGCCTGCTCGCCCCGTCAATGACCATCGATGACGTGCTCCAGCGCGCCAGGGCCGGTAACGGTCCGACGCTCTGGCTGGTGGTGGACGCAGGGCGTGAGGAACACCTGGCGGGCGTGCTGTCGCCGTTCGAGCTGATGTAGCCGGTCCATCCGCACCGGCGGCTGCAACGGTTTGCAGTCCTTGCTCGACGACAGGCAATGTCTGCGGATGTAAGCCATTGATGGGATTGGATTTTCTTCCAATCAGCACGGTCAGGTGGTAAGATGCGCCCAGAGGCTCCAGACCATGAAACTCCAGGATCGCATGCGTCTTTCGGTCCGGCGTCGCGCCGGGCAGGTCGTGCTGCGCGCCGAACTCGCGGAGTTGGGCAGCGCTTCGCAGGTGTCGCACGCCCTCAAGGCGCTGCAGCGCGACGGTGAACTGATCCGCCTGGGGGTCGGCGTCTACGCGAAAGCCCGCAAGGACGAGAAGACCGGCGCGATTCGGCCGCTGGCCGATTTCGAGACCCTGGCACGGGAGACTGCCGCCAAGCTCAAGATGGACTTGGCTTCGAAGAACCGGGATGCGGCCGGCGCCATGAAGAGCCTGAAGGGTTCCCGTGATTCCGTTGTGCTGGATACGGGCCACCGCCGCGTCTCGCGCAAGCTGCGCCTGGGCGATCGCACCGTGGCCTACGTCAACGACCGGACGCGCAAGCACCCCGATGTACTCCTTTCAAAGCGGCGGCTGGCGATACCGACCACGGGCGTGGCCCAGTTCGTCCGTGATCTCGCGCGGCAGTTCGGGGTGAGCTACGCCCGCACGCCCTCCGACCAGTGGGCCGAGACCGTGACCCGCCTGGCGGGCGACGAGGTGCGATCCGGGCCTGTGCAGGATCTGTTGGTTGCGCTGAAGCGCGCCGGCACGCTCTCGACCGACGACATGGCCGCACTGCTGGTCAACTACCTGCGGGAGCGCAAGCAGGGTGTTCGATCCATTTAAGGATTTCGCCCAGGCCGGCTATCTGCGCAACCGGTTTGGCGAAAAAGACCCGAAGATCGTCCAGGAGCTCGAGCACCAGCTGTTCCGGGCGAGCCTCGACGACGCGATCGCCTACCTGGCCAAGCGCAAGGCCCTTGCCTACGCGGACTTCCTCGAAGTCCACCGCATCCTGTTCTCGGCGTTCTACCCCTGGGCCGGCCAGGATCGCGCCGTCACCGCGCCAGACATCGCCGTGACCAAGGCCGGCACCTGGTTCAGCCACCCGCGCGCCGCCAGGCTCGCCGTGGAGGAGGGGCTGCGGATCGCGAGCGACGAGCAGCAACTGGCGCGGCGGCCGGGCGAGGTCATGGGGCTGTTCGCCTACGGCCACCCCTTTCTCGATGGCAACGGCCGCACCATGCTGGTGGTCCACAGCGAACTCTGCCACCGTGCGGGCTTCAGCATCGAGTGGCACCGCACCACGAAGGCGGACTACCTGGCCGCGTTGAGCCGGGAGATTGAGTCACCAGGGCGTGGCATCCTGGACGCATACCTGTTGCCATTCGTGGGTGCTCACCAGGAGCGCCAGCTGTGGGGCGGGGCGATCGGCGCGCTGCCGGGGCTCGATGGCAAGGGGGCGGAGGACACGGTGGCCGGTGAATACCGCGATGCCAGCGTGGCAGAGCAGTACCGGGAGTTCGAACAGCGCCGCGGCTACCGGATCGAGCCTCATGATCCAGGAGCCCGAGGATGACGCTCGCCGTTCGGTCAAGGGCAACCCGTGGACGACGGTCGGCCAGCGTGCTCACGCAGGCACTGGAGTCCTTCCTGCTGGAGCAGGGTTACCGTGAGCTACGGGTGATCGGCGACGTGCTGTGCGGGCTGCGCCGCTACAACTTCACGACCGGCCTGGCGGTCGGGCTGACGTACGAATGCTACGAACGGCGCTACTGCTATGAGCACAGCGAGGAAGCACTGCGGGCGCTGCTCGATTGGGATGGGCTGGGGCATCCTGCAGGGCCGTGGATCAAATGCAAAGGCGCAGGCATCGACCTGCTCAATCCCGCGCTGACGGCGTGAGCGACTGGTATTCGACCGGCAGCGGCGGCAGGAGAAGCATTGCGCGCAGGTCCGTCAGTGCGTCAGTCACGGCGGCTTCCAGGCTGATGACGCCCGAGAAGAAGGAGCCGATGATCACGTAGTCCTGGTCGAGCGTGTCGTTCAGAACGGTCTTCTCCCCGGCGGGCTCGATCCCGCCGTCCACCGCCCACGACAGCGCGTGGTGCGCGAGCATGTAGCACCAGCGCAGGCACATGCCCTGCTGCGCCTTGAGCTGACGCGCGACGGCGAGTGAGGCGCCAGCACTCTCCATGTAGGCCTGGTAGAGGCCGTCCCCGATGTTGCGCGCGACGATGACCTTGGTCAGTCTCCCGGTTTGCGGATCCCTGCATGACCGCAGCTGCCTGCGGCAGCAGCTTGCTCCGGATTTCGCGGACGCGGCCGACGAGCTCATCCTTTGCTGCGGCCGCGTTCAGGTCGTGCGCGGGAAACCCGGCGCGCAGCGACGGCATGCTCGAGCGGATCCTGGCCAGGGTTGCGTTGCCGTCGGATGCCTGACTGCCCTCGATCGCGTCCCGCAGCAACTGTGCGAAATCGTCCGGCAGCAGCAGTTGGTGGCTGCTTTGCCCATGCAGAAGCTCCAGTTCCCGGGCTTCTTGCACAGACAGCGACATGAAGCATCGCGAGGCGTGGGCCTGGAGCGGCGCGAGGTTGCGGCGGAAGGTGTGCTCCCATTGGTCGCTCTTGCTCATCTCGACCAACGCCGTATCCGGGAGCACGAGGTTGGCTTGCGGATTCTGGCGGATGAATTGCGCCAGCGCCGGCCGTTGCATCACGTTCTGATCGAGCACGAAGAGCCCCTGCATCGGATCGAATCCTTGTTGCTAGGGCGCGATCCCGCGCAGAACCCGGCTTGCGCCAAGCTGCGTGCGCGATAGGTCTTGCCATGCCGTTGCCGTCATCACGAAATGATAGTGGCGCGCAGGGCACGCGACGGCACCCTCCATGGCGGCGCAGTTGGGGCTGTTGCATGAGCGAGGTTCACCAAGACGGTCAACCTTGCAGCGAGGCGGTCCACTGGGAAGCTCAGGCCATGGACACCACTACCGATGGCCGCCTGGGGCCGCTCTACCATGGCACGCGCAGCGCGAGCGGGCGGCGCATCTTGCGAGAGGGTTTTCGCCGTTCGGCCTCGCTCAGCTACACCGGAACCGGGATCTGCCTTAGTGAGTCGCTGACCCTGGCTTACGAGTACGGCATGTACGAAACGGGCGGCTGTGTGCTGGAGGCCTGCATCGCGCCAGTGGCGCGCTGGACCGACGGGATTGACGCGGAGGGCGGGCGCCATACAAAGGGCGAGTCCTGGGACCGGTTCTTCCTGAACTCGGGCAATGACGCGGTGCGAGGCTTCGGCGGCAACGTCTGGGTGGTGTGGAACCCCGCGGTGCTGGTCGCCGTGCGCCGGCTGAGCCATCGCGAGGCGCTGCAGCGCTTGTGCGCGGAGTTCGAGGAGGACGGGCCGGACTGCGGCTACAACGGCGTGGTGTCGGACTACGCCAGCATATGGTGGGGCGTGGAAGCCAGCGACCCCAACCTCAGGCGATTCCCAGAGCCCCTGTCCACGCTGCAGATGCGGCTGCGGCTGCGACGCATGGTGGGGCGGTGCAGGTCGGAGCGCGTGGCGGTGACAGGACCGCCCGGCTGACCGGGCGGCCGCTGCCGGTCCGCATCAGAGCGCGGCGTCCTTGAGCTTCTTGAGCGAGCGGACCTTGATTCGCACCGTGGCGGGCTTGGCGGCGAAGACCTGTTCCTCTTTCGTGAACGGGTTGATGCCCTTGCGCTTGGGCTTTGCGGGCACCTTCTGAACGCCGATCTTGAGCAGACCGGGCAGCGTGAACTCGCCTGCGCCCTTTTTGTTGACCGCGCCGAGCACGGTGGCTTCCAGCGCGGCAAGCACCGCCTTGACGGCTTTGGGCTCGACGCCGGATTGCTCGGCCAAATGGTTGGTCAGTGCGCCCTTGGTGAACGTGTCCTTGATCGGACGGATGCCGGCGGTGGCTGGGGCCTTGGTGGCCTTTTTCGCTGGCGCGGCCTGGGTGGTCTTCTTTGCAGTTGCCATGGTTCTCGATGTTGATCTTTGTGATGAAGGGATCGCGCAGCGCCGGATGGCACATCGCGCGAGGATCGATTTTATCGGGCTGGGGTGTGCGTCTCGGGTCGATGGCGGTGGGCTTGCATCGGCCGGAAGGCACGAGATCCTGACACGGCGGCGATGGTGCCGCCGTTCACGGATCTACTTCTCATGGACATCCCACACTTTGCCGACGAGATGCGGCGCCAGCTCCAGGCCGACGGATACCAGGTCCACCATGGGCATCGGGAGGATGGCCCGGAACTGGCCGGCGCATTCTGGTTCACCTGGGCCAAGCCGGGCATGGCCGACGCCGAGGTCGGCCCCTCCCTGGGGGGCGAATGGGCTGCCTGGGCTTCGGCCTTGGCGCACCGGCTCTCCCAGAGCGCGATCGCGCTGCACAGCGGCTTGCTCCCGCTCCTTCGCCCGCAATGGGGCCGTTCCATGCGGCGAGCCTGCCGCTCAGCGCGTTCGACGCCGACGTGCTGGTGGCGCGCCACGGTCTCACGCGCGAGGCGGCGATGCAGCAGGTAGAGAAGCTGCGGCGGCAGTCGGTCTACATGAACGAGCGCTACCAGGTGAACGTCGAGACGGTCTCGACGCCCTTCGGACCCGACACGGGCGACGTGTTCTGGCTGTCGATCAAGCGCCGGGACCGAGAGGCCATCCACGATTGGCGCGAACTGCAGGCGATCAAGAACATGATCGTCGGCGACGAGCATGAAGGTTTCGAGGTCTACCCGGCCGAGTCTCGCCTGGTGGACTCCGCGAACCAATTCCATCTGTGGGTGTTCGCGGACCCCCGTGTGCGGCTGCCGGTCGGGTTCCGCGAGCGCGACGTGATGGACGCTCAGGCTGCGGCCGCTGAGGGCGCCCGCCAGCGGCCCTTCGCGGTCAAGCCGGCTGTGACTGATTCTTCCCGCGGTACCGGACACTGAGCGGCGCTGCCGCCTTCATTTCAGAGGAGATTTGCGATGCAGATCAGGATCACGGACGCGGCTGGATTCGACCGGATGTCGCCGGGCGCGGACCTCGCCGTTGTCGTCATCTCGCGCGCGGACATCGAGGACTTCCGCGTGGGCAGCACGGTCGGGCACCTGATGCTCTTCAGCGACGACGCGGCCCAAGTCCGCCGCTTCGCGGGCCGCATGGTGGTGCAGGTCGAGGGCTACGACGATGATCCTCGGCCGCTGCTGCTGATCCCGGAATGCGTGCGGTTCTTCCGGGCCGTCGATGCGCAGTGGAACCACTGGCTGCACTTCCTGCTGCCGCTGCCGGATCAGCTCAAGCTGATCCTGCTGATGCTGGTGGACGTGGACCTGCAGGAGGACAGTGGCACCCAGGCCGGCTACCGGCTGCGCCAACCTGCGCAACTCGGTCGCGTGCTCGAGCGCCTGTTCGCGTCGATGAACGTCTTGCATGAGACGTTCGACGTCCCGCAGGCGCACAACGAGTCGATGACGGAAGCCGTTGTCGCGGCGCTGGGGCTGTCCACCTGAGGCCGGCTTACGGCCGGGAATCCAGCGTGGCAGGCACTGCTTCGGCGCCCGGTGACGGCTGCGATGCCGACTGGGCAGGGCGGGGCAGGGTGGCCTCCAAGGTCGGATGCTGCGGTCCGTGCAGGCGCAGCTCGCCCACGTTCGTGCAGGAGCGGATGCGCAGGCGCAGTGCGATGTTGTTGCCAGGTCCCAACTGGTTGTTCAGCCATCCCACGCAATGTGCGTCCTCGGTCTCATGGCACGCCATGATGTGCAGCGGCGCATCCGGGTCCGGCAGCGCGCCGGGCGCGGCGATGGTCGACGCCAGCGCCGAGTGCTTGTCCACGCAGTAGCCGTTCGGAATGGTGCGCGGGTCGACGTCGACGCGCCACGGGCACTTGGGGCATTGGGCGGTGCGCTTCAGCGACCAAGCGCTCATTGGGCCTCCGCTACGGCGGTCTGTGGGCTGTCGTCCTCACTGAGGGGCGTGCCGTAGTTGAAGCAGCCATCGTGGGCATCGATCGCCGTGTCGTCGTGCTCCATGTCCCAGGCGCAGTCCTCGTGGTAGGCGCAGCGGTACAGGCCGGGCGACCCGTCGTCCAAGTGGCCCTCCACGTACAGGGCTTCGCCATGGATCGTTGCGTCTCAGATGCAGCAGCGCAAGTGAGGCGGCGCCAAGCGCAGCGCGCGAGAGGTTTCGACCAGTTGGACGTCGCACATGGGCGCATTGTCGCGCGGCGTCGGCATGCGCAACCGTGCCCGTTGATGCAGCGCACCTGCTGCCTATCCTGGAATCAGGAGGCACCCCGTGCAACAGATCCAACTGCCAGGGCTCGCGTTGGCCGAGCCCCAGGCCCCGCGAAGTTTTCCGTCGGCATCCGGCCAGCGCTTCGGCATCGCCCGCGATCCGCAGGTCGACGTGGCGCTGGCGGGCCACGCGCCGGTGTATGTCGGGGTCAGCGGCGGCAAGGACAGCCAGGCCCTGGCCTATCGCGTGCAGACCCATCTGGACCACATTGGCCATGCCGGTCCCCGGGCCTTGATCCACAGCGATCTTGGTCGCATCGAATGGCGCGATTCAGCACCCGTCTGCGAGCGGCTGGCCGAACGTCTTGGGTGGGAACTGCTGACCGTGCGCCGGCCGGCCGGGGACATGCTCGACCGTTGGCTGTCGCGATGGGCCGCGAACGTGGAGCGCTACCGCACGCTGTCGTGCGTGAAGCTGATCATGCCGTGGAGTTTCGCGTCCCATCGCTTCTGTACCAGTGAGCTCAAATCGCAGATCATTTCTCGCGCGATCCGTGCCCGCCATCCTGTCGGTCCGGTGGTGTCGGCGGTCGGGCTGCGCTGGGACGAAAGCCCCGCGCGCAGGCGCCAGCCGGTGGCCAAGCCCGATGCCGGCCTGACCCGCGTCCGCGGTGTCGGATTGTCCTGGCACGCGGTCATCCACTGGTCGCGCCAGGACGTGCTGGACTACATCGCGCAGCGAGGCGGTGTGCTGCACGAGGCCTACCGCATCTACGGCAGCAGCCGCGTGTCCTGTGCCTTCTGTGTGCTGGCGTCCCGTGGCGACCTGCAGGCAGCGGCGCGCTGCGAGGACAACGCCGCGATCTACCGCGAGCTGGTCCGCCTGGAGGTCCGCAGCACCTTCTCGTTCCAGAGTGCGCAATGGCTGGCCGACGTGGCGCCAGGGCTGCTCGATGCCCCGCTGCGTGCCCAGGCCCAAGAGGCCAAGGAACGCGCCGCGCGGCGGCAGGCGGCCGAGATGGAGATTCCCGCGCATCTGCTCTACGAGGCGGGGTGGCCGGTCTGCATGCCGACGGCAGCCGAAGCCCGGCATCTTGCATCGGTGCGCCGGCGTGTCGCGGAGGCAGCGGGCATCTCGGCCGACTGCCTCGACGGCGATGCCGTCAGTGCGCGCTATGCCGCGCTGATGTCGGAGCGCGACCAGCGCCGGGTCGCTTGAGGCTTCAGTTCAAGTGCTGATGCACCAGCCGCCGGAACTCGGGGCGCAGCGCCGCATCGGGATCCGCCAACAGTGCGTTCCGCCGCCCGTTGTGCCACCGCAGTTCACCCCGCTGTCCGTCGAGCGCCAGGACGGCGCCATCGAACACGCGCAGCGTGGGCGTGCCTTCAATGGCAGGGTGCAGCAGCGTCACCCAGTTGGGCTCGATCCAAAGCCAGCGGCGTTCGCCGCGCGGCATGTCCGGGTGCGCCAGCTCGATCTCGACGAGACTCCCCTGGGCGGAGTCGAACAGCTGGAGCATGGCGAAGTGGACGGGCATGGCAACGGAGGACTGCGAAGCAATGGCCGTATTGTCCCCGCCACCGCTTCGAGTCACCTCCTTCGGCTTGGTATCGCGATCCGACGATACCAAGGCACTCAAGCTCTCAGGATCGCCTGGGCCTTCGCACGCGCCTGGCGGTGCTGGTCGTGTTCCATTTCGGGCAGGACGAGTCCTTCGTCGCCATCGACGTACAGCGGCCCGCCAAAGTCGCTGTCGTAGAACTCGCCGTCGTTCGAACCGCCATCGTGACGCGCAGCCAGCGTGGAAAGCGTCAAGTCCTTCCCGCGCGCCAGCCCCACGTACTGCCAGATCCAGGCGCGCACCGGATCGCCTTCGGCGAGGGCGCGCTCGGCGGCGTCCCGCAGCCAGTGCATGCTGGCGCGGGGAGCCATGCGCTCTTGCGCCCAGGGGTCGCCGAGGTCGGCGAGGTCTTCCAGTGCACGGCGAGAACCCGCTTCGGCGGCATGCCGCAGCCACCGGGCTCGGGCCTCGGGGCTTGAGGCCACCTGCGCCATCTGCTCGGGGTCGACATCGCCATCGAGGCGCTCGGCCAGGGCAATGAACTCCGGACGCTGGAAGACCGTCCCGTATTCCAATGCGGCGGCGCGCACGCCGGCTTCGGCTGCGGCCTTCAGGTGCGCCTCGTAGCGCACGTACCGGGGTGCCAGCAGCAGGTACTGCTCGACCCAACCGCGTTCGCTGGCGGTGAGCTGGCGCCCCTTCAACGACTCTTCGTAGAGGTAGGGGTTGGGCTTGCTGCAACGGAGCAAGGCAGCGAGCAGGTAATGCGCGCGCGGATCCTTCGTCGCGGCCGCCGCCAAGCTGTCCAGCAGAAGAGCGGAGGCGAGAAAATGCTCGCGGGGGAGGGCGGTCGCGTTTTGGACTGGGCGGGGTGCATCGTCCTGGCCCGCCAGGTCTTCATCCCATTCATCGTCCTCGTCATCCTCGCCGAGTCCCTCGGACGGCGTAGAAATGGGCAGCAGCGGCGCCAGTGCCGTCCAGCGCACCAGCCCCAGGTGCTGGTCGGCGATGAACTGCATCAGCGCGCCTGCCATGGCCAGCGCCTCGGTCTGGCCGTACTGCAGTTGCAGCGCCCGCCCAGTGATCTGCGGCCCAGCCGAAGCCTGCGGCGCCTGCCCGACGCCCTGGTCGGCCAGCAGCGCGTCCGTGGTCAGGGCGGCCCAGGTTCTGTAGCCGAAAGCTGCGGCCAGCAGTTCGTGAACGTGGCTGTGGCGGATATCGCAGCCCGCGCGGGACTGCAGGGAGTGGTGCGCGGCGCGCGCCAGTGCTTTGAACGTCATGCGTCTTCCTTTCGGTTCACCTCGTCGCATCGGGGCAGACGCACGCGTTTAAGTCCCCGGCGACGAGGCCCGGAAGGGAAATCGATGACGATGGAAGGAAGAACCTGTTTCTACTCGCGTGCAAGTACGGCGGGCGCCTTGCACAAGATTGTAGTGAGACGGATGTCGGTTGGTTCGCCGCAGCAGAGATCGGATTGGTTCGTGTCGGATAATTGACACCTGTTTCACCGTTGGATTCTGTTGAGCGACCGTGCATGCGCCTCGACGTCGATAGGACGTGGATGTGCCGGGGCCGCACCCGGCCGTCCTTCCATGCGCAGGCTCAAGCTCCTTACCCACCGTCGCCGTCTTGTCGCCAGCAACCGGGCGCTGGGGTTGCTGCTTGCCTTCAATGCCGGTGCGGTGAACGCCGGCGGCTTCCTCGTCCTGCACATGTACACCTCGCACATGACGGGCTTCACCTCCCAACTGGCGGACGGGCTGGTGCTGGGCAATGCGACGCTCTGGCTCAATGCCCTTGGCGCCATTCTGGCGTTCGTGCTGGGGGCGGCGGTCTGCGCCATGCTCGTGAACTGGGGCCGGCAGCACCGGCTGCACAGTGTCTATGCCTTGCCGCTGATGCTCGAAGCGGCGCTGATGTTCCCATTCGGCCTGATGGGGGCCATCACGCTCACTTGGCCAACGCCGTTCGCGGTGCCGATCACGGTGCTGCTGCTGGCATTCATCATGGGCCTGCAGAACGCCGTCGCGTCGAAGGCCTCCGGCGGCAGCATCCGCACCACGCATATGACCGGCAACATCACCGACGTGGGCATCGAACTCGGCAAGATGCTCTACTGGAACCGTCGACGCAGCGACGCGCAGACGCAGGTGCGGCACAACCCGGCGCGTCTGCAGCAGGCCGGCGGTCTGGTCGGGATGTTCGTTCTGGGCGGGATCGCGGGAGCCGTGGGCTTCAAGTACGTCGGGTTCATCTGCGTCGTTCCGCTCGCGGCATTGTTGCTGGCCCTGTCGCTGCCTCCACTTTACCGAGATGGCCCGCAATTGCTGGCGCTGGTGCGCAGGCGCCCGGCCTGATCCCCATCGGGGCACGAACAACCCTGCCGACCTGACTTTTGGTGACCTACATGAAGAGGCGATAGGGATAGCTGTGCGCGGGCAGGCTTGGCACATTCGAGATGGTGCGCGACAGTCGTTGCGAGTACATGATCGTCACCGGCAAGGGGTCGTAGAGCGCATCGTTGTTCCAGTCCATCTTGGCGAGCGCCATGGCCTCGGAGGCGAGGAGCTCGAAGGGGCCGCGCCCCATGTGACGACGAAGAACAATGGGTTTCGGGATGCTCTTGCCACCCTGGAAGTAATCCCTGCCGCCAACCGCTGACGGTGCATTGCCGGCGAGCCACAGGAGCGCCGCGTTGCCCGAGGTCATGACCAGGGTGCCGCGTGGAACAGGGAAGCGCGCTGGCTGGATGCTGGGTTGCTTGCCTGGCGCCTCGACCATCCAGACGCCTCGCCATGCCGAGCTCGAGCCGATCTCGATGCACTCGACTTCCGGGATCGACTGCGTCGCGTCCTGCACTCCCTTGAGCTCGCTCTCGGTAAAGGCGGTGGTCTTGTGAATCACAAGGCGACGCGGGACGCGGCCTGCATGTCCTTCGAGGTAGAGCCGGACGCTGCGCGTGAGGACCGCCCGCATGTCGGCTTGCGACAGAAAGGGGTTGCGCCGTGCTTCGGCTTCGTCGGTAATCGCATCGTTCGCCTCGAAGGCGATGAACTGCATGCCGCCTCCTTCCATGTCGAAGACCTGCGAGCAGCAGGTCACATAGTGGGCCTCGTCCGAGGATCGACGGATGGCATAGGCCAGCCCGATGTAGGCGGTGTCCCCGGGAATGCCCTCGATCGGCGCCAGCTTCCAGGGCGTCCCACCAGCTTTGGCATACAACGCCACGGACAGGCGCCATGCGCGTGCCCCCCAGTTGCCGAACTTCAGCGACTTGTCGTTGATGACCTGGGTCGGAATGCCCAATTGAGCCCCAAGCGCCTTGAGTTCGTCGTGCGCATCGAACTCCTTGGTTCGAAGATGCGGAAGCCACCGGTCGGGAAAGTACACCAGGGCCACGTCAAACTCGGCGCGCGCCGCCTCAAGGCGCCGGAGTGCGTGATGGAGCGCTGCACGCACCCGCTCGCTGACCGTGTCGCCCTGACCGAGGTCGAACAGTTCCTCGGGCCACACGACATGGGCCTGCTTGTCGGCACTGAGCAGGTCTACCCCGAAGAGGTCTTCGAATCCCGGATAGGCTTGCGCGTAGCTGTTGTTGTCGGTGTTGCGCTGCGGTCCACGCAGGCTCTCTCGCATGTCACGCACCAGCGCGGCGCCCGACCTAGGGCCCACATACGCGACGCGAAGGTCTCGGCTGTAGTGCCGGTACGATGCCTGGTCGAACGCGCCGAACCGCGACAGTCCCAGCAGTGGATGCCGGTGTCGGGCCTTGGGGTCTCCAGATGCGAAGGCCAGTTCGGGCTCCTCCAGCAACGTGAAGGCGGGCAAGCTGATCGGGAGTGGCTTCTCGACACTCATCGTTGCCCCCGCTGCACATGAAAGAAGTCGTGGTCGTGCGCGGGCCTGCTGCGCGCGGTCTTGGCGCCCAGCTCGAATATCGCGTCGACACCCGTCTCAGTGGCCAAGCCGTAGGCACTGCGCCGGGGACCTTGGGCATGCGTCAGTAATTCCACCCAGGCATCCAGGATGGCGGACCAGCGGTGGTTGTACTTCTGCACCCAGCGCTCCCTGCGCCAATCCTCGGCCTTGCGCCATTCGGCGGTCATCTGCGGGGTATCGGCGTCAGCAGTGCGGCGGTCAAGGTCGATAAAGGTCGCAGGCTCGAACACGGCCCACCAGCGATCGTCTGCCTGCTCCAGCCGGATCGACAGGCCTTCGGAGTACTTGCCGGAACTGCCCGGGACAGGCCCGGTCAATTCGGAGCCATACGCAGTCTTCAGGCGGGACAACAGGTCTCGCCTGGCCTGGGCCAGTTCCCTGGGAAGTTCACTGTTAGGACGCGACACCGACAAGCTGTGGCCTCGGCCATGCAAACGTGCAAACAGCGGCAGTTCCCTGCAGAGCGCGCGAAGGAGGGCGTCGTAGATCACGCCTTTGGCCCAGGAGTCCTTGGCGATGTCAAGCGCGACCTCGCCGGCCAACTTCGCGCCGAGGGGAGCGAGCGCCTTCTCCAGTGGCGCGTCAGCTCCGAATGCGGCCAGTACACCCAGGCCTCCCGCTTGCCCGACGGTGGCTCGCACACCGGCCTGCTTGAGCAAGGCGCGAATGTCGGCGATGCCCGCGTTCGCGTTCAGGCTGATCTTTCGGGCCGACCTGGGCATCTCGATCAATGGCATCGCCGACAGCCTCAGCACCGGCGCTTTCAGTGCTGCCTGCCGTTGCAGCGGTACCTGCGCGACAGCGGTGCTGCTGCGGTCGCCGAACACATGGGCGACCAGAGAGGCGGGGAGGTCCGTGACGTCTGCGATGTCTCCGCACAGCTCATCGAAGGTGGTACCCCTGACCAGATGCACATCCACCTGTGCCAATTCGGCCTGTTCAAGTAGTCCCCGGACCGCGGGAAGCAGGCTGTCGGCGTCACGGCACAGCCAGTAAATGCCCTTGGGATAGCGAACGGGCGATCGAAGGACCGCGTTCAAGGCTTGCATGATGGAATCGTCGCGCCCGCTGTAGCCGACGACGACCAATCCGAACCGCTGCAGCGATTGGGTCAACACCAGCCTCAACTGGGCGTCCTGCTGCGCCAGTTCCTGATCGGTGTTCTTGAGTTCGACAGACTGGTAGTCGCCGTGCAGCTTCACGATCAGCGGCCACTCGCTCTCGCGCAGGCAGGTTTCGGCGCGGGCCGCGTTGTCGATGGCGGCGAGGGTGGGCGTGCCGCGCTCGCTGGCGGGCAGCAGCTGGGACGCAATGGTGGCAGCGCTCTCGACGAGCGAATCGAAATTCGTCGTGAACACGCAGGGAGTTTTCCGTGCTCCCAGCAGCGAGCCCAACACCTTGTGGCCGAGCGACGGGCTCCCCTTGCTGACCTGGTTCCTGATGAAAAGCCGCCGATCCTCCGGCGTGGGGTACAGGGCCTCGAACGCCCGGCTGTATTCCGAGGGGTCTCCCTTGGGCGGGAGGACCCCCTTTCTCTCATGGTGCAGGTCGATGCGCGACTGCCAAACAGGGTCCGCCGGATCGATTTCGCGCAGGCTGATGCCGGTTTCCGAGGCAAAAAGGCGTGTGCGGAACTCCTGGATCATTTGATAGCCGGTCGGTATGCCCGCGGTGGCGGAAGCTCCGGCACCGAGTAACCACGCAAAGCCCGAAGGGTTCAGAGCAAAACGCTCTGCAAAGGCCCGGCCACTGATTTCCTTCATCCTGAATTCCTTGTGATCGCTTCTTCTTGCTGGTTTGTAACGTATCACAAGCACAGTCCGGTGCAGGCGTGGTTCGCGTTGGGCATGGCCGGGCGACGTCACGCGTTGGCTCGCGTACGCGCAACGACTGCCTGGCTTTACCATCTGTGCCAAGCACTATTGATCGAGTTGAATGTTTGGAGGCAGTTGAGGCGATGGCAAAAAGAGATCCCGCAAAGACCCTGCGCAATCAGAAGATCGCCAAGTTGACCGATGAAATCAACGAGCTTCTTGAAGATGTGCTTGATTTGACGGACTATGAGAACGAACACTCTCTGAATGCGACTTACGGCGGAAAGTACGCGGAGTACATCGACATCAAGAACGAGGTGATCGACACGCCGGAACAGTTCGTGGCCTTGTACCTCCAGGGCTTTCTGCGAACTCTGGAGGGCTTGGGCATCTACGCACGGGCAGGCAACCGTTACTACGATGCTTATGTCCATGTCCGACAGCACAGGAAGGTGCTCAAATGGCTCAAGCTCTTTTTGACGCGCACCTATCTCAGGAACTATGACGCCCTGTCCAGGAAGCGGCCAGAAGTCGAAGAGGCGGAGATCTGGATCGGCCAGAAAAACGCCGCCTATGGAATCTTCGTGACGCCGAGGTTCAAGAACGGGGCATGGGAGAACGACAAGAGCGAGATCCGGCATTTCAAGCCGAAGTACTGGACGATCGGACATATCCTGGAGACTGGATTCGTCATACCCGATGAGGACGAGCGCATCACGTTCAACGACGTCGAGCAGTACCTTTCGTTCTTTCGCAACACCCTTGTGCGGAACTCAGGCTCGGCCCATGAGCTTGCCATTGCCAAGCTTTACTGCGAGTTCGTTCGAGACAGCGCAGTACCGGAAGATGTGCCTCTGCTCATTCCCGAACTGCGCTACGGCGGGAAAGATGTCAAGCACGAGCACCGACTGGATTTCACTGTCATCGACCCGTACACGCTGTCGAAGGTTGGTTTCGAACTGTCTCCCTGGTCGACGCATGGCCTTCTGTCCGGTACCAAGGGCAAAACCCAGAAGGCCATCAACGAAGAGGCGCAAGCCAACTTCGAGAGGGAGATGTCGAAATTGAAGGCGTACTTCCGCAAGCGTGGGATCCCCGTGATCGTCTACACGGACAAGGATCTCCAGGACCATGGCAAGATCTTTTCCGATATCGAGGACTACCTGACGCCGGCCAAGCTACCCAAGCAGCTGGAGTTCCATGCGTTAGAAGACTTTCTTGCGTTCAAGCCACCGAAGTGATGCCAGGGCGCGGCGCATGGCGCTGAGCATTCGCAGTCGACCGGCCGTCTCCAGCTGCGGGCTCCGCTCTACAAGGTGAATACTTGGTCCTGTCGGGAAACCACTGCGTTCCAGCCGAGTTCGCGCTCCACGCGCTTGCGCAGGGCGTCCGCGGCATCGGGCTCTCCGTGAACAATGAAGACCCGCCGAGGTGCACGCCGGAATCCACCCAGCCAACGCAGCAATTCCTGGCTGTCGGCGTGCGCGGACAGCATGGGAAGTTCCGCGACCTCGGCGCGAACCGGGACCCACTGGCCGTGAATCTTCACCTCTTGCGCACCCTGGAGCAGCGAGCGGCCCCGGGTACCGGCCGCCTGGAATCCCGAGAACAGGATGGTGTTGCGGTGGTCTGTCCCGAAAGCGGCGAGGTGGTGGAGTACCCGCCCGCCGGTGGCCATGCCACTGGCGGACACGATCACCTTGGGAAAACGGTTGGCTGACAGCGCCTTGGATTCCTCCACGTCACGCACATAGGTCACGGCCCCGCACGCTGCCTCGTAGTCCCGTGCCTTGAGCTTGTGGTCTTTCGGGTAGTCGTGCAGCAACTGGCTGGCGCTCCCCGCCATCGGGCTGTCCAGGTAGACGGGGAGGTTGCGCAGACGCCCGGATTCCTTGAGTTGCCAGAGGTGGTAGATCAGGGACTGGGCACGTCCGACGGCAAAGGCCGGTATCACCACCGTCCCCCCGCGCTTGACGGTACGTTCGACCACGGCACCGAGTGCCTCGACAGGATCGGCCACCTCATGGCGTCGGTCGCCGTAGGTGGATTCGATTACCACGTAGTCCGCTTCAGGTACGGGCTCGGGATCGTTCATCACAGGATCGTCATAGCGGCCCAGATCGCCCGAGAACACGATGCGCCGTCCGGCGATGTCGATCTGCGCCGTCGACGCCCCCAGGATGTGACCCGCACCGCGCAGGAGCAGGGAGGCGTCGCCCGGCAGCGCGACGGACTTGTGCGATGGCACCGGTACGAAGGCCTGAAAGGCACGCTCGGCCTCGCGCACACCATACAGCGGCAAGGCGGGATGGTGCTTGGAGAATTCCTTGCGATTGGCGAAGTCGGCATCTTTTTCCTGGAGGTGGGCGCTGTCCTTCAGGATCAACTCGGCCACGGCCCGGGTGGCGGGGGTCGAGTAGATGCTTCCGGCAAAGCCATCCTTCACGAGTTTCGGCAGATAACCCGAATGGTCCAGGTGTGCGTGCGTGAGGACTACCGCATCGATGGAGCGGGGATCCACAGACAACGGCTCCCAGTTGAGCTCGCGCAGATTCTTCAGGCCTTGGAAGAGACCGCAATCGACGAGCAGGCGTGTCTGGCCGTGGGTGAGCAGGTGTTTGGAGCCGGTGACGGTGCCGGCACCACCCAGAGAAGAGAGCGTGAGCATTCGGTTTTCGTGCTGATTGATCAGGCGCGGGACTAGGAGAACCGGCAGGGCGCTGGGCCGCAGGAGTCGGCCGTGCTTGATCTCCGAATGGAACCTCGCAAATGCCGAATCCGAAGGTTCTCCCAGGCGATCTTGCGCACCGCCAGGGTCCGAACCCCGCTGGCCGTGTTCTTTTCAAAGTGACAGTAGCACGAAAGTTGCGCTCTCTAGGCTACGCACCGGCCTAATGGCCCACCTCGACTCGGCGCTTGGCCTGGTCGTTGACATGGATCAACTGAACGGAGCCGGTCGGCCCGGATACTGGTCCCAGTTCAAGGCATGCGCTCAAATCGCGTCCTGCCCGGTGGGGCGGGGGGTGCCGTGTCCCTGCGACGTTCAATGAAAGCGAAGGCGATCCGATGTTTCCTGAGTACCGAACGCTCATCACAGCGCTCAAGCACAGCGACCAGCACTTCACGCGCTTGTTCGACCATCACAACCACCTCGATCAGAAGATCAAGAACATGGAGGCGCAGATACAGCCAGGAACCGGCTTGGAGATCGAAAGCCTGAAGAAGGAAAAGCTGCGACTCAAGGACGAGTTATACGCTGTGCTCAAGAAGGCCAGCGGCCACTGAGCCCGACATCCTGTTCTTTGAAACCGTACCGGGAGTGCATATGGCCGCGCTGATGAAAGCCGCAGTGTTCGTCGAGAAGGACCGCATCGAGGTGGTCGACAAGCCGATCCCCGACGTGGGCCCCAACGATGCGCTGATCCGCATCACCACCACGACCATCTGCGGCACCGATGTGCACATTCTCAATGGCGAATACCCGGTCGCCAAGGGCCTCACCGTCGGCCATGAACCGGTTGGCGTGATCGAGAAGCTGGGCAGCGCGGTGCAGGGCTACGGCGAAGGCCAGCGCGTGATCGCAGGAGCGATCTGTCCAAACTTCAACTCTTATGCCGCACAGGATGGCGCGCCTTCGCAGGACGGCAGCTACCTGGTCCCTCAAGGCCTGTGCGGCTGTCACGGCTTCAAAGCCACGGCTGGCTGGCGCTTCGGCAACCTGATCGATGGCACCCAGGCCGAGTACGTGCTGGTGCCGGATGCGCAGGCCAACCTGGCCCCGATCCCGGATGGCCTGACCGATGAGCAGGTGCTGATGTGTCCCGACATCATGTCCACCGGCTTCAAAGGCGCGGAGAACGCCAGCATCCGCATCGGCGATACCGTGGTCGTGTTCGCCCAGGGGCCTATCGGCCTGTGCGCGACGGCAGGGGCGCGCTTGCTGGGCGCTTCCACCATCATCGCGGTGGACGGCAACGACCACCGCCTGGATATCGCAAAGAAGATGGGGGCGGACCTCACGCTCAACTTCAAGGACTGCGATGTGGTCGACGAGATCATGAAGGCCACCGGCGGACGCGGCGTGGATGCATCGATCGAGGCGCTGGGGACGCAGGCCACGTTCGAGTCGGCCCTGCGCGTGCTCAAGCCGGGCGGGACACTCTCCAGCCTGGGCGTGTATTCGAGCGATCTGACCATCCCGCTGTCTGCTTTCGCGGCAGGCCTGGGCGACCACCGGATCGTCACGGCGTTGTGCCCCGGCGGGAAGGAGCGCATGCGCCGGTTGATGAACGTCCTCGCTTCCGGGCGAGTCGACCTCGGTGTGATGGTCACCCATGAGTACAAGCTGGAGCACATCGTGGCCGCCTACGACCTGTTCGCCCACCAGCGCGATGGTGTTCTGAAAATCGCCATCAAGCCCTGAGGCCAGTGCCTGCAGCAGTCGCACGCACGGCGCAGGCGCCTGCGGCGGCAGATCCGAACCGCTGACCAGTTCTGCATCAATACGGGAGTAAGGCGGGAGCATTGGCGAGTCCTCTCGCTTACGCCCTCCCCATGGTTCGCCCTTGAAGCCTTTGCGCGTCCCGCAACGATGGGCGCATGGCTTCAAGTAGAACCGACCATGACGACCCATCTCACGGCGATGGCCACGGCCTTGGCCGTGCGCAATGCCTGCGCGCGCCAGAGCGAAAACGACCGCCCACTCGACAACCTCGACCTCGACGCCATCGTTCGCCGGGTGATGCACTCGTTTGCGCAATGCCTGCCTTGCGCGGATGACGTGTTCGATGGCATCGCGCAGGCGATCCAGGCACAGAGCCATTGCACGCCCCTCCAGGCCTTCTCGCAGGTGCTGGGCATGGTGGACCCGGCGCGACCGTTCGACTACTCGCCCTGGCGGCACGGTGGCTGGTATGTGAGCGGGGTTCGCTATCCGAGCGGTGCCTGTGGTTGCGTCAGCCGCAACTACCCCGACAAGAAGTGGCGCATCGTTTGCGACAGCCGCAGGGGCGACTTGAACGCGCCCGGTGATGTGACCTTTCGCTCGCGGGACGAGGCGGCACGCGCCGAACAGGTGCTTGCGCTGCAAGCCTGGGTGGCGGTGATCCGTCCCTCGGCCGAGGGGAACGGCCATGGGACTTGAACATGCTGACCTCGGCGGGAGCATGGGGGCATCCCACCCGATACAGCCAGGAGGCCCCGTGACCCCAACCACCCAACCGACCCTGCCGATCCGCCGGATCGTGCAGGGCAAGAACCCCCGCGAATACTTCGATCCCGACGAGATGGCCGAACTGGAGGAGGGCATCCGCGCTGTCGGCGTGCTCGAACCCATCGTCGTGCGGCCCGTGCCGGGCACCGACCTCTTCGAGATCATCGCCGGTGAGCGCCGCTGGCGCGCCGCCAAGAACGTCTTCGGCGACGACTACGACATGCCGGTGGTCATCAAGGACGCCAGCGACGAGACGGCCGAAGCGATGTCGGTGATCGAGAACTACCACCGCGCCGCCATGTCGCCGTCCGAGGAAGCCCGCGCCGCGCAACGCCAGTTGCTGCGCCAGCGCGGCGACAAGGAAGAAACCGCCCGCCTGATGGGTTGGTCACCCGAGGTGCTGGAGCGGCGGCTGGCGCTGATGGCCTGCACGCCCACGGTGCTCAAGGCATTGACCACGCGCAGCATCCAGCTTGGCCATGCCGAACTGCTCTCGGGCATCCCCCCGGAGAAGCAGGACAGCGTGCTGGCGGGCGTCCTGGCGCAGAAGGTGCCGGTGGCCGTGCTCAAGTCGCAACTCGGGCGCTTTGCACGGCGGCTCGCCGACGCGATCTTCGACACGGCGCAGTGCAGCGGCTGCGCCCACAACTCGGCGCGGCAGGCTGGGCTTTTTGCGGAATCCCTGGGCGAGGGCTACTGCCAACACCCCAGCCACTTCGAGGAAGTGACGCTGCAAGCGGTCCAGGCCCGCGCCGACGCGCTGCGCGACGAGTACCCGGTGATCCGCATCGTGAAGGTGTCGGACGGCTTCACGCCGCTGCCGCTGACTGCCGAGGGCGAACTCGGTGTCGGCGCGCCGCAGTACACGTCCTGCCAGGGGTGCCAGTCCTTCGGCTGCACCGTCTCGGCGATGCCCGGCAGCTACGGCGAGGTCAGTCGGTCCCTGTGCTTCGACGCCGCGTGCAACAGCCAGAAGGTGGCCCTCTGGCGCAAGGCCCAGCGCGATGCGCAGGCAGCGGTGGACGAGGCGTCAGGCAAGGGCGCGAAGCAGTCCACCGCGAAGGTGTCTGGCAAGGCGGGCCAGAAGGCCAAGGCCGGGCACAAGACCGTTGCAGCATCGGCCCCGACGAACCAGACCCCGCAACGCGTGGTCGCGCATCGCCTGACCGAGTGGCGCAAGTGGCTGGCCAAGGCCCTGATGGCGCAGCCGCAGCGCAGCCAGCGCGTGCTGATCGCCCTGGTGCTGGCCGGTCGTGGCGCCGACCTGCGCGAGGCGCAGTTCCGCAATGCCTTCGACCGGATGGCAGGCCAGACGGCGCCTGCCGCGTTCGGTGTGCGGGGTGGGCTCCAGCGCGCCGACGCTGCGCCCGAAGCCCAGCTGGATCGCCTGCTGCAAGCCGCCACGGCATCCGCTGCCTTCGGCGTGAACACCAGCGACCTGGAACTGCTGCTGAACTACGCCGAGGTCGATGAAGGTCGGTACTTCCAGTGGGACAAGGCGTTCCTCGACCTGTTCACGATGAGCGAACTGGAGAGCCTTGCGGCCGAAGTCGGCCTGAAGAAGGCCATGGGCACGGGCTTCAAGGGGGCGCGCGCCAGCAAGAAGCAGGAGTTCATCGCCGCCTTGCTCAAGGTCCAAGGCTTCAGCTACCAGGGCACGGTACCCGCCGTGATGCGCTACCGGCGCCAGCGGGTCCTGTCCGATGGCGCGCAGGACGGCGCCGGCGTCGAAGCGGATGAGGTGGAAGGCTCCGAAGCTGCCGCCAGCCATTCGGACATTCAGCCGGAGACGGCTCCGGCCTGACCGCCATCCACACCCTGGACAGCAGGGGGGCCGGTCCTAGCATGGTCTGGACGGCCCCGGCGGGGGACACGTCCCCACATTCCCAAGGAGCATGACATGACGATGTTTGAAGAATTGTTCGCGCTGGCTTGCAGCACCACGCTCACAATGACGGTGAGCGCCGACGAGAAGTCGGGACGACTGACGGTCAACGTGATCCCGAAGCCCAGGCCGGATGCGGGCGAGCCCGCGCTGGCGCAGCCCCTGAGCCTGACGGCCACCCCGCAGGAGTTCGACACAGGGTTCATTGACGCCCTGCGCGGCTTCCGCGAAGTCCGCCAAAGCCTCGCGGAGCAGGCCGAAGCCACCAAGGAAGTGATCGAGGCGGCCAAGGCGGCCTCCGTGAAGAAGGCCAGTGACGCGACGACCGAGGCCGCAGCGCCCAAGCCGACCATCAGCAAGCCCGCACCCACGCCCACGGCCGCGCCCACTGCCACAGCCACGGCCACGGCCAGCCCCGCGCCGCAGGACGACGACGAAGGAGCGGACGGCGCCGATGCCCGGCCCCAGGCGGCAACGGCAGGCGCTGCCACGGGGGATGGCGAGTCTTTCGACCTGTTCGGATGAGCCGCCGCAGCGCCCTTGCGCCGAGGGCGTCCGGCGAGAGACTGACTGCAAGGCCATCGCCGTGGTGGCCGCACCGACCCGCTAGGAGCCATCCCCATGTCGATCCAAGTCACCCCCATCGTCCGCACTTTCACCTACAACGGCATCCTGCTGCCGGACGTGCCCGGCCTCGAACCACGCGAAGTGCGCGATCTGTACAGCGCCCAATACCCCGAACTGGTCAGCGCCGAGGTCGAGGCCGGCGTGGTCGCCAACGGGCGGCAGGACTTCACCTTCCGCAAGGCGGTGGGCACCAAGGGCGCGGGCACCCATGACCCTGCGCGGCAGCTGCCGCCCGGCCCGCGTCTCGCCGCGCTGCTGGCGCAGGTTCAAGCCACAGAGAGCGGCACGCAGAGCGCCACCGGCAAGCTGTCGCGCGCCTTGTCGCGGCCCACCGTGCAGGCCCGCTCGGCGGCCTGGAGCCGCTTCGCTAACCGCACGCAGGAGAAGGCGCGTCAGGATGCCGCCGTCCACCGCACCAGCGCCACCAGCGACATGCTGTCGCCACTGCCATGAGCATGTGCGCCACACCCACCGCCGCGCCGATCCTCGCGCTGCCGGTCCTGTCTGCGGCGGTGCCGCTCACCGTCGCATCGACCACCCAGGCGCAGGCCAATGCCTCGCTGTGCCGTTTCCTGATCGATGCCGGTGCGGTGCGCGAAGAGGACTTGCCGCAGGCGGAGCCCGACCCCCTCAAGGCGTGCGAACATGCCATCGACGCATGGATCAAGCGGCAGGTCGGCAGGCTCCAGTGCCTGGAGCCCCGCTTCGCGGTCAGCGTGCTGGACGAGCACGGCCACTACCCGGCCATGCGCGCCGGGCGGCAGACCGCCTATGCCCAGCTCGACGTGTACTGGTGCGAGTACCGCGAGGCCGAGTGGGCGGTCGGCGAGCGCCTGGAGGCACTCAACGCGGCCATGCCGAACCTGGGAATCACCGTCCTGCAGGTGCTGCGCGAGCAGAGCCGCTATGTCTACCCGCTGTTCACCCCGGACATTGCCGTCGACGTGGCGTCCTATGTGTACTGGCAGGGGGAGATGGATGAGGAAGCCGCGCTGGACATGATGTGCGAGGACGGCGAGGAGGCCGACCGCGAAGCCATGCGCGAGGAATTGGTGACGCGCCGCATGTTGGATGCGGCCTACCCGGAGTGGGCGCGGCGCTGGCAGCACCGACCTGCCAAGGGAGAGCGACGGCGCAAGGGCGCTGCGGCGTGGCGGCCATGCAGCCTGCGCCAAGCCGCCAAGACGCTGGCCGACCCGCATCTGCGCCAGATCGCCGCCGATGCGCTGGCGCTGTCCCGCCTCACGCTCACCGACGACTTCAAGCCCGAGATCGAGGGCGAATACATCGGCTTCGGCGCGGTGCTGTCCTGGGACGAGGGTGACGTCACCACGCGCATCTATGACGACCTGCTCAATCTCGCGCATCAGGCAGAGCACTGCGACCGCATGGGCGAGGTCCAGATTCCCCTGAGCGACCCCGGTGCGCTGGGTGCCTGGTTCCACCGGATGGGCCAGCGCTTCGAGGCCATCGGCCTGATCGACCGCTTGATCTATGCGCTGTCCCTCGGAGACTGAACGCAGGAGGTTCTACCCATGACTGAAGCGGAGTTTTCCATCCAGACGCCGACCGACAACGTGCTGACGCTGGACAAGGCCGTGCTGTTGTACCACGGACGCTCGGGCGGCGCGCTCGCCACCGTCCACGAGGTCCTGACCGTGGAAGGCGCGCCGGTGATCGGCGCGGGCCGTGCCATGACGGCCCAGGCCGCACGCGAACTGGCTTCGGCCTTGCTCCAGCGGGCCGCGCATGGCGGCTTCCTGCCCGAGACGGTGCTGTACGTGCATGGCGACGTGCTGGTGTGGTGGGTGCCCCCGGCGCGCCGACACATCGCATTCCGCGTGGGCGACGATCATGCGGAGTCCTTCGGCGGCACGGAGCGCGGCGAAGCCGTCCCAACGCCAGGACTCGTCTTTGCCGCATCCAGCCGCGCGTGGCGGGTGTGGGCAGTCAAGGGCACGCGCCGCCCGACGCCGAAGACGCCGCTGTTCCAGGCACCGTTCTTCAATGTCGATGGCCACGGCCGCATCTGCCAGGGCAACGTGCCAGTGCCGGAAGGCACCACCGTGGAGAAGATCGGCGCTTGGAACGACGCTTTCCTGCGCTCCTACTTCACCCATCCCAACGTGGCAGGCAAGCTGCTGCGCTACCGGGGCGGCTCCTATGCCTTCTGGCGCGACCTGCTCGACCAGCGGTTTGTCCGCTTTCCCGAGCGCGTGCTCGTCGATGCCAAGACCACGCTGGGCCAACTGCTCGGTGAGCCGGAGGACGCATGATGGACATGCTCGACCCCAGGGACCAAGCTCTGCTGGCCGCATGCCCGGTGGTGGCTGCGCCGCGCTTCGGCAAGCTGCCTGACATGGCGAACGGCCAGCGCATCATCGTCGCGCGCAACGGGTGGTTCGTGCAGACCCGCCTCGACTGGCTCGACAGCATTTCGGCGCTCGGTCTGGACGCGCCAGCCATGCGCCTGCCCTACGGCGAGGTCCAAGAGCGCCTGCGGTTCAGCTTCGGCCCGCTGCCGATCAAGTTGATCGAGGAATTCGTGGCCTACGGCCGCGAACACCTTCCCAATGAAGTCGCCGGGGTGTTGATCTACTCGCGCAGCACTGGGCGCCTGCGCCTGGACTTCTGCGATGCCGAGTGGTCATCGCCGGTTCGCATCGACTACCGCAGGCCGCCGATGGCGCGTGACGAGACGGTGGCCGTGGACCTGCACACGCACGGTCGTGGCCCGGCGTTCTGGTCAGCCGACGACGATCGTGACGATCAGGGAATCGCGGTTGCGGGCGTGTTCGGCCTGCTGGACCAGCCTGCGCCGATGGCGTGTTTCCGCCTCGTGATCAACGGCCTGTACAAGTCGCTGCCACGCCACCCTTGGCAGGGGCCGCCGGCGCTGCCCTTCACCCCGGAGAGCGGTGATCCCGGCTACGCAGGCGACGGCTGGATGCGGCGCGTGATGCGCCGCTGGCACCGGGCTTGAAGGCGACGCCCATCGCGCGAGACTGACCGCAGGACATTGAACTGGAGCGACTGGTGGAACACCTGATTCATCCGAAACTGCTGGGACGCCGCGTGGCGGTGCACTTGGTCGGCATGGGCGGCAACGGCGCGCAGATGGCGGCCTGCCTCGCCCGCCTGGACATTGCGATGCGCGCGCTGGGCCATCCCTACGGCCTGCACGTCACCGCGTTCGACGCGGACCGTGTGAGCGAGGCCAATGTCGGGCGGCAGTTGTACAGCGCCGCCGACATCGGCCGCCACAAGGCCCTTGTGACCATCCACCGCCTGAACCAGTTCTACGGGCTGGATTGGGAGGCCCATCCGATGCGCTACGAGGACCACGTGAACGGCGAGCGGTTCTCAGCCGGCGCCGATTTGCTGATCAGTTGCGTGGACAGCCGCTCGGCGCGGGGCATGCTCCATCGCATCGCGTGGCGCGACAGCAGCCGATACCGCTACTGGCTCGACCTGGGCAATACCGAGGCCACGGCGCAGGTGGTGCTGGGCGAGCCCGAA
This sequence comes from Hydrogenophaga sp. GW456-12-10-14-TSB4, assembly GCF_059424305.1. NCBI lineage: Bacteria > Pseudomonadati > Pseudomonadota > Betaproteobacteria > Burkholderiales > Comamonadaceae > Hydrogenophaga > Hydrogenophaga sp. GW456-12-10-14-TSB4. The sequence continues at coordinate 88,218 of NZ_JBWKZH010000004.1, forward strand.
GGTGGGTCGGCGTCGGAGCCGGGCGCAACCGGGCCACGGCTGCCGTGCGTGACCGAACTGTTCCCTGAATTGCTCGACGACAGGGCACCCGAGGACAACCTGCCGTCCTGCTCGGTGCGCATGTCGCTGGCCTCGCAAGGACTGTTCGTCAACGACGTAGCGGTGCGCTTCGCGGCGCAATTGCTCTACGAGTTGTTCTCCAAAGGACGCCTGTCTGCGCACGGCGTCGTTGTCAACCTGGAGTCCAAGCGCAGCGGCCCCATCGAGGTCGACCCGCGCACTTGGGCGCGATTCGGGTTCCAGCGTGAAGTCGCGGCGGCCGAATCCACCGACTCAGAAAGCGTCACCGAAGCATGAAGCGAATGGGAATGACGCGATGGAATGTGCGCGTGCTGCGCGAAGGGCAAGGCATCCACATTGGGCAGGTGGCCGAGTCCACGGAGGCATTGGCACGTTGCGCGGCGCTCTCGCACTATGGCTTGTGCGAGGACGAGGTAGAAACCGCTGGGATTCGATTGCGCACGGCAGTCATCTATCCCGACGAGGACTTTGAAGTATCCATGGCGATCTGAGTCGCCAGCGCTGGAGTTGGGTCGCATCCAGGGCGTGCTATAGACTCCCACTGCGGTTTGGACGTACACGTCCTTGCCGATCATTGGGTTCTTTCAAGTCCACTCGCACCAATACTTTCATGGCTCGCAACAAACTGACGCTCAAGGAAATCGACGCGGAGATCGCCAAGCTCCAACAGCAGGCGCACGCCATTCGTGATTCGGAGAAAGCGGATGTCATCGCGCGTATAAAGGATGCCATCGGCTACTACGGCATCACCGCATCGGACTTGGGCCTCGGTTCCGCCGCTCGCAAGGGGAGCAAGGCCGTCAAGTCAGACAAGGCAGCCGAAACGGCTGGCAAGACCAAGCGCGGAGCCGGGCGCATCAAGTTCAAGGATGGTGCCGGCAATTCGTGGTCAGGCTTCGGCCCGAAGCCCAAGTGGTTCAACGAAGCGCTGGCCAGCGGCAAGACCGCTGACGAACTGAGGGCTGGCTGACCGCGCATCTTCGCTCGGTCGCGCACTGGCATCTGCAACGCTCAGGTGCTGCGGTTGCTGGGGATCGGTCGTGGCAGCATGGCGCCGATGTAAGCCGTGCTTGCTCTCATCCTCGAATGGCCGGCTCGCTCGGCCACGGCGAGTCGGGCCGCCCGATCCAACTCTGGCGCCACGGGTCCGCCGCCTCGCACTGGCGATGGCACGCCCGTCACGTCCTCATAGAGATCATTGAAGTTGCCGTGGCGCAGCCCGTGGCCCGTGGTGCCCGCCAGGCGCTTGGTGATACCGAACTTCTCCAGCGCGTAGTCGAGCCGACGCAGGTTGCGCTTCAGGCTCAGCGCCGGATCGCCCATGTGCGCGTCGCGGCTCGTGACCAGCGAGCGTGCAAGCGCCACCGCTGCGCGCTGCTGCTCAGTGGCCAATGCGACCCAGCGCGCCCGGCCGCCCTTGCCCTTGGTCCACACATACTCATCCGCTTGGCGTTGCTCGGCCGGCAGGCCTGTCTGCTCGAACGCCACGACGTGCTCGAACGGGCGGAACATCACCGACTCCTTGCGCCGCAGCGCCAGCACGTCCCCCAGCCGCATCGATGCGGCGATCCGCGCATCGTATTGCGCCACCTGGGCGAGAACGGTGTCCACGTCGATGCCTTGCGCGCTCCAGCTCTTGTCGTGCTGGGCGTACTCGTGCCGCTGGTACTCCTCCAGACTCAGGCCGTAGCGCGCGGGCGGGAGGACGAGGCCTGGCTTGTTCATCCACGACGCGAGCCCACGCAGGAAGCTCATGTAGGTCTGGATAGTCGCGGGCGCCAGCACTTCGCGCTTCCATACCTGCACCATGGCGTGCAGGTGCTTCTGCCCGAGGTTGCGCGGATCCGGCACGGTGTGAAAGCCAGCCTTGAGTTTGAGGTCCAGGAAGAAGCGCCGCAGGAAGCGCGCTCGTTCGGCGCGGGTCTTGTGCGAGACGGTCTTCTCTCGCGCCGTGTGCCGGGTGTTGAACAAGCCGATCAGGGTTTCCAGCACACGCATCGGATCGGCATGACCCGGCCGCAGGCGGGCGAGGATTTCCTGGGGTGTCTTCCCCGCCCAGGCTTGGGGGCGGGGTTGATCCATGCCCCGGATGCGTCCCGGGCTCCCAAAGTCGGCCGGGCGGCGTGAAGTTTTCGTCGTCATCATCTTCTCCAAGTGAAGTGAACGACGCGCCGCCCGAACGGCGCGCCGGCAGGAATCCGGTAAGACCGGCTCCAGCGACGGATTCCGTCATCCGCTGGAGCGGGTGGTCAGGCATTCGCGGCAGCGCGCGCGACCACAGCGCGCGCCGCCGACCCAGGGGTTGCGCCAGCCACATGCGTGTGCAGGGGCCAGCTCGGTCGGTCTTAAAAATGAAAACGTGTGATCCGGCTCCGTACGTGCATTTCTGCAACCACGGAGGCTGTTGACGCGCCACCGCCTCTGGGGCGGGCAGCCGCGTCGGCGCCGAGATCGGGTCTCGCGCCTACTGGTGGATCAATCCTGGAATTCGCAGCGCCATCTGCGCGCATGGGTCCGCCCCTGACCGAAAGTCCAGGGCGGTGTCGAGCAATTGAGCGGGGACCAGCGTGGAGCCCATGAGGGCAAGCACAACCGCTGGCGGCGTGGAACACGCGTGCTCAGGTGATGGCGGGATCGGGAACCGGCATCGGGTGCCGGGTCAGTCAATCGACGGCCTTGACGCACTTCCAAGAGCGCCCAGCCACAGGGCTGGCGAAGGTCGAAGGCGCATGCACTACGAAACATAACCTCGGGGCGGTCGCCTCGGGGGCGACGGCCACCCCGGTTCAGGACCGGGGCTTGAAGGGCAGGTAACGACTGCGACGCCTTTTGCTCCGCGATGGAGCGGGCCAAGGTAGGCCCTCGGGAGTCTGTAGTGGATGACGAAAGGGGCTTGCAGGTCAATGCGGGCGTAGCAATGCGACGGCATGAAACCAGGGTTGCCGTTGGCGCTTGCGGACACGCGACGGCGTGATAGGGCCGATTTAGTGTCCCGCAGGGCCGCAGAGCGAAGCTGCATGCGGGCTTGACAGGGAAAAGCTCTGCCTCTGGTCCCGGACCGGTGCGCTCAAGGTGGGCGAGGGCGGCGGCGTCGCGCCGGTCGTCCGCGTGCGGGCGGGGTTGACGGGTATCGAACGGGTGAGACCGTGGTGACACACATGCGATCCGAGGCGGCTTGGAAGCTCGGAAGGTGTCAGGGCGCTGTGGCTGTTCTCACATCGAAGTGACGGTCGGAAGTGCCCGATGCCGAAATCCGGTTCATTTCATTCGGATTGCAGGTGGCATGGATGCGTCGGATTTTCGATGCTGATTGGCATGGTTTTTCACTTCTGGAGCACTCTCATGGAATTGATCGTCAGGGCGGTGGATGTCGGGTCCGGCAACACCAAGTTCGTCACCGGCGTCACAGGCGCCGACATTCGCTGCGGCAGTTTCCCGTCGGTCGCGTATCCGTCCAGCGGCGAGACGCCGCACTGGCCGGCCAGCGAGCGGCGCAAGACCGTCTGCATTCCGGTTGGGCCGTTGTTCTACGAGGTCGGTCCGGATGTAGGCTTGGCTGCAGACACATTCCGGGCTAAGCAATTGCATGACGAGTACACCGACTCGCCGGAGTACATGGCACTGCTGCGCGGCGCGCTCAGCATGATGAAGGTGCCCCACATCGACCTGCTGATCGTCGGACTGCCGGTGGCGCTCTTCACGCTGAAGAAGGCGGCGCTCGAGAAAGCCATGGTCGGCGACCACCAGGTCGGCGGCGGCAAGACCGTGACCGTCGCCAAGGCGATGGCGGTAGCCCAGCCGCAAGGCGCGTTGGTCCACTACGCGGCCGAGCACGAGAAGATGACGACCATCGGCACTGAGCAGAGCTTGGTGATCGATCCCGGCTCGCGCACCTTCGACTGGCTGGTCACGCGCGGCATGCGCCTCGTGCAAAAGCAGTCGAACTCGATCAACCGCGGCATGTCCGACGTGTTGCGCCTGCTGGCGACTGAGATCTCCAAGGACATCGGAACGCCGTACCGTGACTACGACGCGATCGACCTGGCCCTGCGCACCGGCAAGGCGCCCGTGATCTTCCAGAAGCCCTACGACATGAAGCGGCACCTGCCGCTGGCCGAGAGCGTCGCGCAGCAAGCGGTCTCGACGATGCGCCAGTGGATCGAGACGCCCGAGAGCTTGCAGAACATCATCCTCGTGGGCGGTGGCGCCTTTCTGTTCAAGAAGGCGGTCAAGGCCGCATTCCCGCAGCATCGCATCCACGAGGTCAAGGAACCGATGTTCGCCAACGTGCGCGGATTCCAGTTGGCGGGACAGAACTACGCCGCCAGCGCGCTGGCCTCCGGCCGCGACCGCGGGGCAGGGGAGGTCGCATGAACGGGAACACGCAGCAAGACCCCAGGCCGGTCCGGCTGGTGTTCGAACTGGCGCGCGCGGACAACCCGCGGCTGTACGACGAACTGGTGCGCTTTGCGCAAGGTGCGAAGCGGGTCAACAGGCTGCGCGTGCTGGCATACGACGGGCTGCTTGCGCAGTACGGGGTCTTCGGCCAGGCAGACGGAGTGGTGACAGGGCCGGTACGCAGAGAGACTGCGCCTGGATCGGCGGCGGTGACCAACGAGGTCTTCGCGCCCGGGCTTGCCGAATGAGGTTCACATGTCAAGGCACCGGGTGGACCGCCGGGGTGAGGTGAGTGCCAAGGACTTGGCCGAGATGGGCTTTTGCGAGAAGCGGGTACTGCTCGCGCAGCTGTACGGCGACCGTGCAAGTCCTGCCCAACGCGCGGCGATGATCCGTGGGCGCGACCTGCACGTTCAGTACTACCGAGAAGGCCAGGCCTCAGCAACTGATCGCCGGTGCTTCGTCGCGACTTTCCTTTTCGGCGAGTCTGCCCCTGAGACGCATGCGTTGCGCAGGTACCGGGACGTTGTGATGCTGCGCAGGCCATGGGGCCGTTGTTTCGTTCACTGCTACTACAGCATTGGCCCGACAGCTTGCTGGATCCTTGACCGGAGTGCACTGCTGCGGAGGTTTACGCGTCGAGTGCTCGCTGACCTCTCGCAGCGATGTGGACAGGCAGTAGGAAGGAGGGATGCGGGATGACGACGATATTTTGGATGTTGATGCTCGCGTTCGTCGCGGCTGTCCTGTTTGCGTGGCGCCGACGGGGTGGCCTCGGCGCTGGGGAACTCGCTTCCCGACCACGTGAGCTGGAGGGAGCCTGGCTCGTGTACATGGAGAAGCAGTTTCGCTCGAGAAGCCCTATCTCGCTGGTCGCCAGGCTTGATCGAGCCTACCGACTGCCGAATGGACGCATCGTTCTCGTGGAACTGAAGACCAGATGGGCCGACCGGGCTTACCTCAGCGACATCATTCAGCTGTCGGCGCAGAAGCTCGCCCTGGAAAGCCAAACTGGAGAGGTGGTTGAGCCGTACGCGTTCGTCACGGTTCTTCAGCCGACCCACCGTCGCCGCTGGCAGTCGCATCGCGTGATGCTGCTCGACGCGGGTCAGCTGCTTGCGTTGGCGCGACGCCGTGAAGCAATCCTGGCTGGCCGAGTTGCTCCGACATATGCGGCTTCGAGTCGCGCGTGCGTCGACTGTGCGTTTCGCTCCCGTTGTGATCGGGCCGATGCACGGGGTTGACACGCGTGTCTGACGTGCTTTCATGTAGGGGCGGGTCCGTAGTGACGTGAATCCTGCGTACTGAAAGGAGAAGTAGAGATATGGCAGCAGGGATGGAGAAGTTGACTGCGCTGAAGGTGGCGCCGCTGAACAAGCCCGGTCGCTATGCGGACGTCCACTCCGCCATCAAGTTCTTTTTAATTGTTGACTTGAAAGAAAAATGCCACCTTCGGGTCAATGCCAATCAGTTAAGCCCTGACTGGCATTTTTTGTAGGGAAATTTGCTGCGAGAGCGCTTGACCTCGCGGGGGAAGCTTCGCCCGATACGACGTGCTGGAAGCACGAAGTAACGGGCTTGCTCAAGCAACCGTTGCAGGTGGTTCTTGCACCACTTCATGGCGCAGATTGTCCTTGGCACGCATGAGCCAATAACGCTGGGCGCCGGCCTGCTGCCAGTCCATCAAGAACGCTGCGGAGAAATACGCGCGGTCAAACAGCGTGATGGAATGATCCAGGCCGCGCAGATCGGCCCCCAGCGTCAACTCGCCGCAGTCGTAGCCCCCCGGCTTGGCATCGAGCAACTCGTGGCTATCCGTATCGAGCAGGCACACGCCTCGCACCATGGGCCAAGGCTGAGGGCCCTATTGGGTCAAACCACTGCCCAGCACCTGGCGGTTGTCCCGGCTGTCGGGCGCAGACCAAACCACACCATCGACTGCCAACACGCGCAAAGACTCTGGATGCACCGGCTGGGCTCGCCCCAGGCGTCGGTGAGCAGGCCAAACAGATGTGCCAAGGGTTCAGCCCCCAGTCTTGGACGGGCCTGAACACTGCGGCTGGGCACAGGTAAATCCGGCCCATCGAGAGTGAGCGCCATCTCTTGCACGCCCTGCCACAGCGGCATATGCGGGAGGTTGAAATCAGGCGGGCAGCGGCACGAGAGAGTTGTCGAACATCGGGTCCGCCTCCTTTGACGCCAGCGCCTTGACCAGGTCGATGCCCAGCGCCTTGGCGACCCCAGCACCGTAGGCCGGGTCGGCGGCGTGGCAGTTGCGGATGTGGCGGAACTTGATGAACTCGGGCGCGTCGCCCATGGCGCGGCCGGTGTTGCCGAACAGCGCTTCTTTCTGCGCACCGCTCATCAGCTGGAACAGCTTGCGCGGTTGTTCGAAGTAGTTGTTGTCGTCTTCGTGGTACGACCAGAACTTGGCCGCGCCGGTCAGTTTGAGCGGCGGCTCTTCAAACTGTGGCTGGGCCTGCCACTGGCCGAAGCTGTTGGGTTCGTAGTGCGGCCGGCCGCCGTAGTTGTCATCTACGCGGCCCAGGCCATCGCGGTGGTTGCTGTGAACCGGGCAGCGCGCGCGGTTCACCGGGATTTGCTGGTGATTCACGCCCAGGCGGTAGCGCTGCGCGTCCGCATAGTTAAACAGGCGAGCCTGCAGCATGCGGTCGGGGCTGACACCGATGCCTGGCACCAGGTTGCTGGGCGAGAAGGCGCTTTGCTCGACGTCGAGGAAGAAGTTTTCAGGATTCTTGTTCAGCGTGAACTCGCCCACCTCGATCAGCGGGTAGTCGCCCTTGTACCAGACCTTGGTGAGGTCGAATGGGTGCAAGCGGTACTGCTCTGCCTCCAGTTCGGGCATGACCTGGATGTACATCGTCCACTTGGGGAAGTCGCCACGCTCGATGGCGTCGTACAGGTCGCGCTGGTGGCTTTCGCGGTCCTTGCCGACCAGTGCCTCGGCTTCTGCATCGGTCAGGTTCTTGATGCCCTGCTGGGTACGGAAGTGCAGTTTGACCCAGAAGCGTTCGCCATCCTGGTTCCAGAAGCTGTAGGTGTGCGAGCTGAAGCCGTGCATGTGGCGGTAGCTGGCGGGAATGCCACGGTCGCTCATCACCACGGTGACCTGGTGCAGCGCCTCGGGCAGCAGCGTCCAGTAGTCCCAGTTGTTGCGCGCGCTGCGCAGGTTGGTGCGCGGGTCGCGCTTGACCGCCTTGTTCAAGTCTGGGAACTGGCGCGGGTCGCGCACAAAAAACACCGGCGTGTTGTTGCCGACCATGTCCCAGTTGCCCTCTTCGGTATAGAACTTCAGGGCAAAGCCGCGGATGTCGCGCTCGGCGTCGGCGGCGCCGCGCTCACCGGCCACGGTGGTGAAGCGGGCGAACATGTCGGTCTTTTTGCCGACTTCGCTGAAGATCTTGGCGCGGGTGTATTTGGTGATGTCCTTCGTCACCGTGAACGTACCGAAGGCGCCGGAGCCCTTGGCGTGCATGCGGCGCTCGGGCACCACTTCGCGCACGAAGTTGGCCAGCTTCTCGTTCAGCCAGACATCCTGCGCCAACAGGGGGCCGCGTGGTCCGGCGGTGAGGCTGTCGCGGTTGGTGACCACCGGCGCACCGAAGTCAGTGGTCAGGTGGGTTACGGGGCAACGCTTGGCATCATCTTTCATTGTGGGACTCCTGGGGGTAGAAAGACCAGCGGGACGCCGGATGGGCGGCTGGTCGGGGTATGATAGCTAACATGTATTAGTACGTGGATTTGATAGTTTTTATTGCGCCCATAGTCGACAGCCCAGGACCGCTCGGCGACGCTGAGCACTCGGCCAGCACCTTCCAGCCCGGCTCCATCACACGCTGGCACAAAAGGGCTCGATCGCAGGTGGTCACCCGGCCAGTGCGTTGCGGTTCCAGGGCATGTGCATCAGCACCCGAGCCAGCCCGCAGAACCCCGAGGCGCCGGCGAAGACCAGTCCCGCGCCCACGAAGCCCGAGAGCGCATGGAACCACGGCGAGACCGTGGCGCCCAGCACCGCCCCCAGCACGATCAAAGACCCGGCAGCAATCTGCACCTGCCGTTGCAACTCCAGGGGTTGAGAGGCATCGGCCACGACGGGCAGGCCCGCTTTCTTCCAGGCGTCCAGCCCCCCTTCGAGAACGTAGGCGTCGCAGGCCGCGCAGGCCCCCAGCGCCGACGCGTTCACCCGCGTCCGGTTGCCCGAGCGGCAATGGAAGATGACGGCCGAAGCGCCGTCGAGCGGCAGGCCGCCGCTTTGTAGGCGGTCCATGGGCACATGGCGCGCCTGCGCGATGCGCTCACGGGCGTGTTCGTCCGCGGCACGGATGTCCACCAGGATGGCACCCTGGTTCACGAGTTCGCTGGCGGCTTGGGGCGAGATGGATTTCAGGGACATGGGGATGGCCTCCGTTGGCAGATCATGGGCAGAAGATGGTCTTGAGCGTGGCGATGAGCTGCGCCACGTCCGGGTTTTCAATGCGGTAGTGCAGGGTCTGCGATTCGCGCCGGTAAGCCACCAGGCCTTCCTCGCGCATCTTGGCCAGGTGTTGGGACAAGGCGGACTGGCTCAGTGCCACGTGCTCGTGCAGGGCGCCGACGGTCATCTCGCCGTGCTCGATCAGCAGGCAGAGAACGAGCAGGCGATGCTCATTGCCGACCGCCCGCAGCATGGCCGCGGCTTTGCTCGCGCCGTCCTGCAAAAACGTCTGGTCTTTCTTGTTGAGCGTCATGGCAACTTGTACTTCATTAAATTCTAATTTAGTATAAACTAATAAATAGTCAAAACACCTCTTCCAAAACAGGACACTCCCCATGCAATCCGCTGCCCAGATTCAGGCTTTCTTCGATGAGGCCACGAACACCGTGACCTATCTGGTGTCCGATCCCGCGACGCGGCAGGCGGCCGTGATCGACCCGGTGCTCGACTACGACCACCGCAGTGGCAAGGTGTCGACCACATCGGCCGACCAGGTGCTGGCTGCTGCGAGTGCGCAGGCGCTGGAGGTGGTCTGGATCCTGGAGACCCATGCCCATGCGGACCACCTGAGCGCGGCACCCTACCTCAAGGCACGCACCGGTGCGCGGGTGGCCATTGGGGAGCACATCCGCGATGTGCAAGCCATCTTCCGGCCGGTGTTCAACCTGGACAACGTGTCCGGCGACGGCGGGGAGTTCGACCGCCTGCTGCGCGATGGCGAGACCTTGAGCATCGGCAGTTTGGCGGTGGACGTGCTGCACACCCCAGGCCACACGCCTGCGTGCGTGTCCTACCGCTTGGGCGACGCCGTGTTCGTGGGCGACACCTTGTTCATGCCGGACTACGGCACCGCGCGTGCCGACTTCCCGGGCGGCAGTGCCCACACCCTGTACCAATCGATCCGCAAGCTGCTCGCGTTGCCACCCGAGACGCGGCTGTTCATGTGCCACGACTACAAGGCGCCCGGCCGCGACAGCTACGCCTGGGAGAGCACGGTCGCCGAGGAGCGCGCACGCAACGTGCACGTCCACGACGGCGTGGGCGCGGACGCGTTCGTGGCCATGCGCCAGCGCCGGGATGCGACGCTGGCCGCGCCCACGTTGCTGCTGCCTTCGATCCAGGTCAACATCCGGGCGGGCCGGTGGCCCGAGGCCGAATCCAACGGGGTTCGCTATCTCAAGATCCCGATGCGCCTGCCCGCATGAGCGCACCGCAGGCCACCTGATCGCACGTTTCGGCAAGATCGCCATCACGGCACTGGGGCTGGTGTTGATCGCGGCCTCGGGCCTGCTGGCGCTGGCCGGACTCGCACGGCTGCACTTCTGGGGCTCGCTGATCGTGCTGGACGGAGGTTGGAACTTCGGCTTCATCGGCGCCACGGCCAGGGTGACCGACTGCGACCCCACGCCCGAGCGCGCCAAGGTGCAGGCGCTCAACGACTTCCTGGTGTTCGGCACGGTGGCCGCCGCTTCCTTCGGGTCGGGCAGGTTGCTCAACACCTCGGGCGGAGACGCCATCAACAGCCCGATGCTGCCGCTCATCGCGGTTGTGCAGGCCATGCTGGCCTGGCACAACCGCGATCACTCGCCGGTGACCATCGCGCCATGAAGCCTTGTGCCAGGCCGATTCAGACAAGGCTTTCCGGGGCCAGTGCGGCAATGGCCTGGTAGTGGGTGAGGTGGATTCGTCCGCCGATGTGCGCCAGGAAGGGCGTGCGTGAGAGCCGGTCCATCATGGGCCCCTTGACTTCCGACAAGTGCAACTGGATGTCGGCCTCGCGCAGCCGCGCCTCGATGGCTTCCAGGCTCTCCAGCGCGCTGGCGTCGATGTCGTTGATGGCCGAGCATTGCAGCACCACGTGGCGCAGTTCGCCTGGTGCCTCAGCGACTGCGCCGTTGATGCGGTCCTCCAGGTAGCGCGCATTGGCGAAATACAGGCTTTCGTCGATTCGCAATCCCAGCACATGCGGGCTGGTGCGTACCCGGTGCCGCAGCACGTTGCGGAAATGCTCCGTGCCCGGCACCTGTCCGACCACGGCGATGTGCGGGCGGCCGCTGCGGTACAGGTGCAGCGCCAGGGCCAGGCCCACGCCGGCCACCAGGCCGACTTCCACACCAGCCAGCAAGGTGGCGACCAAGGTGGCCGACACCACCGAGAAATCGAAGCGCGAGTAGCGCCAGGTGCGCCGCAGCATATCCAGGTCCACCAGCGCGAGCACCGCCACGATGATGGTCGCCGCCAGTGTCGCCTGTGGCAGGTGGTGCAGCAATGGCGTGAACAGCAGAGTCGCCACGGCGATGCCGGCCGCCGTGTAGATGCCCGCGGCCGGCGTCTGCGCGCCCGCATCGAAATTGACGACCGAACGTGAGAAACCACCGGTCACTGGCAGGCCGCCACTGAAGGCGGCAGCCACGTTGCTGGCGCCGAGTGCCACCAGTTCCTGATCGGGCTCGACCCGCTGGCGCCGTTTGGCCGCAAGGGTCTGCCCGACGGAGATCGACTCGACGAAGCCGACCACGCTCAGCAGCAAGGCCGGCGCGGCCAGTTCGGCCAGTTGGGTCCAAAGGGCCGGGCTCCAAGCGGGAGGCGTGAAGGGCGGCAGGCCTTGCGGAACCACCCCCACCACGCGCACGCCATGGCTCGTGGCGAGGTCCCAGTGCCACACCGCCACCGTGGTCGCCGCGATGGTCGCCACGGGGCCGGCCTTGGCCAGCGCGTCGGCCAGGCGTGGACCGATGCCGAGACGAAGGAGCAAGGATTTGAGCCGCTTCCGCGCCCACCACAGGAAGGCCAGGACCGCCAAGCCAAGCGCCAGTGCATGGCCATTGGCGTGCGGCAGGCCCCGCCACAGCGCGGGCAGCAGTTCGGGCAGGGTGTCGCCCGACGCCGCAATGCCCAGCAGGTGCTTGACCTGGCCGACGGCGATGAGAACGCCGGACGCAGAGATGAAGCCGGAAATGACGGGATGGCTCAAGTAGTTGGCGAGAAAGCCCAACCGCAGCAAGCCCATCGCGGTCAGCATCAGGCCGGACAGCAGCGCCAGCAGCAGGGCCGCTTCTCCATAAGCGACGGAGCCCACCGCCGCCACCTGGCCGACAGCCGCCGCCGTCATCAGCGAGGTCACCGCGGCCGGCCCGACCGCCAGCATGCGGCTGCTGCCCAAGACCCCGTAGGCCAGCAGTGGCAGCATGCTGGCGTACAGCCCGGCCTGGGGCGGCAGGCCGGCGAGCAGCGCATAGGCCAGGCTCTGCGGGATCAGCATCAGGGTGACGATGCCGGCTGCCAGCAGATCGCCGGTGAACTGGTCCCGGTCATAGTGCCGACCCCACGACAGGATGGGGAGCCAACGATCGAACGGGCGTGAGCTGAAGGAGCGCGGAGCGTGAGTCGAGGATCGCATGCGGGGGGCTTGAAGCAATATATGTTTTTATAGTTTATATTTTTATGAATCAAATGAGAGGGCAACCCCCATGAACGGCCAGAAGACGCCCAGCCACACGCCCGAACAACTCCGCGAGCACGCGGGCGAGGCCTGTGCCTTGCTGAAGGCGCTCGCCAACGAAGACCGGCTGATGCTGTTGTGCCAGATCGCGCCCGGCCGCCAGAACGTGGGGGAACTGGAAGAGGCCACGGGCATCCGCCAGCCCACCTTGTCGCAGCAACTGGCCGTGTTGCGGCAAGAGGGACTCGTCGACACCGAGAAAGAGGGGAAGTTCGTCTACTACCGCCTGACCAGCGACAACGTCGTGCGCGTCATGCGCACGCTCTGGGACATCTATTGCGCCCCGAAGTGACGGGGCCGACACCATGAAGAACGACCAAGACCTGATCGGAGGCACCGTCCTCGTGGGCTCGACCATCCTTTTCTACATCGTTGGCGGCTGGGTGGTCTCGGCGCAGCTCGCCTGTCCGGCCTTGATTTCGATCTGTTGTCTCAACCAGCGAAGAGTTTTTGATGACGACGACTACAACAAGCAACTGACCCAGGACCTGATGGCCAATCTGGCTCGGCTGCGCAAGGGCGTGCCGCAGGGGGGCTGCTCCTGGCGATGCGAGCGGAGCCGCGCTTGCCGGCACGGTTGCTCCCCGGCAGAGCTGTGCTTTGCGGTCGAAGTGCGACCGCTTCGACAGGCGCATGTGAGGCCGCCGCCTGTCGGCTATTCGTTGGCTGCCGCTCTCATCACGAAAGCATGAGGCAGCTGTCTCGGGGCGTAGATGAGCGGGCCCTCCTCAGTATTCCGCTTGGCTGCCTCGACGGCATCCGTTGGGAAGTGGACCGGCTGCCCCCTGCTGATCGCGCCGAGCATCTCGCCCCAGCGATGCAGTGCCTTCCTCCTCTCGACGAAGTAGTCGTGCTTGTCGTAGACCGCCTGCCTGCCAGGCAACTTGTGGTTCAGCGCCCGCTCCGCGACGAAGGGATCGACGCCGAGTGCGCTCAACTGGGTCCTGGCGGTGCGCCGCATGTCATGTACCGTGAAGTGCTCGATGTCATCCATGGGCAGCCTTTTCAGCGCGACGTTGAGGGTGTCCGGGCTGATGTGTTCAAAGCGGTTCTTGCAAGGAACCCCGTTTCTCTTGCGAATGAGACGACGCGCGGGGAACAGGTGCGGGTTCCCGCACGCGAAGAGGACCACTTCCTTGAGCCATTCGACCACTTGCAGCGACAGCGGGATCTCGATATACGACTTGGTCTTGGTCCGGTTGGGAAGCAGTCGCCACACACCTCGTGCGAGGTCGAAGTCCGTGACCCTGGCGGACAGCAGTTCCATCTTTCGAACGCAGAGCGCCAGCAGAAGCCAGACCGCCAATTCGTTGATGCGGCCGAAGTTCGGCGTCTCCCGCATGTCCCGTCCAAGCGCCATCAGCTCCTCGTAGCTCAGGAAGCGGTCCCGGGGCGCTTCGGTACCTCCTGCGTCCGACAGGTCGAAGCCCGCGACCGGGTTCGCGTCCGTCCATTTGCGCTTGGCCGCGTAGTGGAACATGCGGAACATGTAGCGCATCGCATCGTTGGCCACGGTCGGCGCGCCCGCATCGACGATTTTGCCGAGAACCGCATCGATGTGATGGGGTCGTACCTCATCGATGGCGAGCTTGCCGATCACTGGATAGATGTGGCGGCGCAGCACGCGCTCGACAACCTGCGGGTGCTTGATCTTCGCGAGGATGTGCCGCTCGTACCAGACCTGGCCCAGCCCCTTGACGTCCTCCATCTGCAGGGCTTTGAGCTTCTCCTGGCGCTTCTGGGCGTTGACGTCGATCCCTTGCTGGATCAGCGCCCGGTCGCGACGGGCAAGCTCCCGCGCGTCTTTGAGAGAGATGTCCGGGTAGCGCCCCAGCACCTTCTCGTGTCGCCGTGTGGCGATGCGGTATCGAAGGATCCAGCTTGCTTGTCCCTGGCGCGCGGCTGACTCTTTCGCGAAGAAGATCAGTCCGCCTCCGATCCCCTTGTCCACGGACCCGGCGCTTAGCCAAGCTCGCAGCGTTCTATCTGAAACATTTTGTGTAAACCCAGTCATGGTGCGGCCTCCAGCAGTGTGTGGCGGGTTCGTGATCTGGAGGGTCGCGAAAGATGGATTCGGCATTCCGAACCCGCCAACGAACCCGCCAAAAAACCCGCCAGAAAGCATGCGCCTGTCTGGGATGGTGTGCTACCGCTTGGGAGAGCTTTCCATTGAAAATCAACGACTTAGAGCGTCGTTTCAGGGTGGCATAGGCCCCCCTGAAACCCTACTCAATGTTCTGGACCTGCTCGCGCATCTGCTCGATGAGCACTTTCATGTCCACCGAGATGCGGGTGAGTTCGAGGTTGGACGACTTCGAGCCCAGGGTGTTGGCTTCGCGGTGCAGTTCCTGGATCAGGAAATCCAGCCGTTTGCCGATCTCGGCGCCCTTTTTCAACAGGCGCTCGATCTCGGTCAAGTGGGAATCGAGGCGGGTGAGTTCTTCGGCGACGTCGATGCGGATGGCGAAGGCGGTGGCCTCGGTCAGGGCGCGGTCCTGCGCCATCTCGGAGGTGATGGTGCTGCCCTGCGCCGTGGCCGACGCACCGGCACCCAGGGCCTCGTTCCAGCGGTCGATGAAGCGCTGGCGTTGCTGCGCGACGAGCTGGGGGATCAGCGGCTGTGCGTCCTTGGCGAGCCGGCGCAGCTGGCCCAGGCGGTCGAGCAGCATGGCGGCCAGGCGCTTGCCTTCACGCTCCCGGGCGTCGGTCAGCCCGTCGAGTGCGGTTTGGGTCACGGCCACGAAGGTTTCGGTCAAATCGCCCGGGTTGCTCTGTTGCCGCGAGGTGAGCTGCAGCACGTCGGCCACCGACAGGGGCGAGGCCGTGGGCAGCCAGGCGCGCACATTGTCCTGCAGGCCCACGAGCTTCTGCAGGTCGAGCGCGCTGGGCGTGCGGGGAACCGTGTCGGAGCGGCCTTCGATCCAGGCCCGCACCTCCACCTTGCCGCGCTTGAGGCGCCCGCCCAGGAGTTCGCGCAGCGCGGGTTCGGTCGCGCGCAGGTCGTCCGGGAGTTTGAAGGTGAGGTCGAGAAAGCGGCTGTTGACGGAGCGGATTTCGACGCCCACACCGGCCTGTGACTCGGCGCTGGCCGGGGCCGCGGACCCGCCCGAGTGGGCCGTGGCGTAGCCGGTCATGCTGTAAACTGCCATTGAACTTTGCCCATCAGGGTGAGTGGTCCAAAACGAGGCGTTCCGGAAACCATCCGAATTATGTCAAAGGTCAAGCCCGCACCGCTGCCGCCGGACACCGTGATCGGTGGATACCGCATTGTCCGCAAGCTGGCGGCCGGCGGTTTTGGCGTGGTGTATCTGGCCGTCGACACGGAAGGCCAGCAGGTCGCCGTCAAGGAATACCTGCCTTCGTCGCTGGCCTCGCGCGGCCCCGGCGAGTTGCTGCCGCAGGTGCAGCCGGAGAAGCTCTCGCTCTACCGGCTGGGCCTCAAGAGTTTCTTTGAAGAAGGCCGGGCCCTGGCCCAGATCTCCCACCAGTCGGTGGTGAGCGTGCTCAACTTCTTCCGCGAGAACGAAACCGTCTACATGGTCATGAACTTCCTGGAGGGCGCATCCCTGCAGGAGTTCATCATCACGGCGCGCGAACTCAAGAAGCAGAAGGTGTTCCGCGAATCGACCATCCGCTCGCTGTACGACGAGGTGCTGCGCGGCCTGCGCATCGTGCACCAGCACAAGATGCTGCACCTGGACATCAAGCCGGCCAACATCTTCGTGACCGACGACAACCGCTCGGTGCTGATCGACTTCGGCGCGGCCCGCGAGGTGCTGAGCAAGGAAGGCAACTTCATTCGCCCGATGTACACGCCCGGCTTTGCCGCGCCCGAGATGTACCGGCGCGATTCCTCCATGGGCCCGTGGACCGACATCTACGCGATCGGCGCCTGCATCTACGCCAGCATGCAGGGCTACCCGCCCAACGATGCCCCCCAGCGGCTGGAGAAAGACCGCCTCTCGCTGGCGCTCTCGCGCCTGCGCGGCGTGTATTCCGACAACCTCATCGAGGTGGTCGAGTGGTGCATGTCGCTGGACCCGCTGTCGCGTCCGCAATCGGTGTTCGCGCTGCAAAAAGAGCTGAGCCGCGAGACCGAACGCAGCTACACCAAACTTACCGTGGCCGAGAAGATGCGGCTGCAGTTCGACAACATCGTGTCGGACAACAAGAAGTCCCTGCGCAAATCCACCAACGCCGCGACCAAGTTTCGATGAAGTTTTCGGTCTACCAGATCAGCCGCCAAGGGGGCCGGGAGCGCAACGAAGACCGAATGGGCTATGCCTACACCCGGGAGTCGGGCCTGTTCGTGCTGGCCGACGGCATGGGCGGCCACCCCGAAGGTGCGATGGCGGCGCAGCTCGCGCTGCAGACCTTTTCGGCCTACTTCCAGAAAGCCGCCAACCCCACGGTGCGGGAAGTGCCGGAGTTCCTCTCCAGCGCCCTGATGGCGGCGCACCACCAGATCATCCGTTACGCCGCTGAAAAAGGCATGCTCGACACCCCGCGCACCACGCTGGTGGCGGCCGTGATGGAGCGCAACCACGTGCACTGGGTGCACTGCGGCGACTCGCGCCTGTACGTCGTGCGCCACGGCGAGATGCTCACGCGCACGCGCGACCACTCCTACATGGAGCAGCAGCAGCACCTGGGCCGCGCCACCGATCACATCAACCGCAACATCCTCTTCACCTGCCTGGGCTCACCCGCCAAGCCGGTGTTCGACCTCTCCGGCCCGGTTCACCTGATGCAGGGCGACCGCGTGCTGCTGTGCTCGGACGGCTTGTGGGGCACGGTCAGCGACGAGGAGATCACGGCCGAGCTGTCCAAGCGGCCGCTGGAGCAGGCCGTGCCCGAGCTGGTGGAGATGGCGCTCAAGCGCGGCGGCCCGCGCTGCGACAATGTGACCGTGCTGGCGATGGAGTGGGAGACGGCGGACGAATTCCAGTCCACCCGCGTCTCCACCGAAGACATCGACGACGGCGTGTTTGCCTCCACCATCCAGTCGGGCATTCCCGACCCTTCCATCGAAGACATGGACGACGCGGCGATCGAACGCTCGATCGCCGAAATCAATGCCGCGATCCGCCGCACGGCCGAACGCAATTCCTGAACTCCCGAGGTTTCCCATGAGCGATATGACCCGACCCGGCCAACGGGCCGCCGATGCGTTGCGCCCGGTGCGCATCACCCGCCACTACACCATGCACGCCGAAGGCTCGGTGCTGATCGAGTTCGGCAACACCAAGGTGCTGTGCACCGCCTCGGTGGAAGAAAAAGTGCCGTCGCACAAACGCGGCAGCGGCGAAGGCTGGCTGACGGCCGAGTACGGCATGCTGCCGCGCGCCACCCACACCCGCAGCGACCGCGAAGCCGCCAAGGGCAAGCAGAGTGGGCGCACGCAGGAGATCCAGCGCCTGATCGGCCGTTCGCTGCGCGCCGTGTTCGACCTGAAGGCCCTGGGTGAGCGCACCATTTCGCTGGACTGCGACGTGATCCAGGCCGACGGCGGCACGCGCACCGCGAGCATCACCGGCGCCTACGTGGCCGCGCACGACGCGGTGGCCAAGCTGATGGCGCAAGGCAAGCTCCCCGTGTCACCGATCCGCGACCAGGTGGCCGCGATCTCGGTCGGCATCCTGCGCGGCAAGCCGCTGCTCGATCTGGAGTACGTGGAAGACGCGGCCTGCGACACCGACATGAACGTCGTCATGACCGGCGCCGGGCACTTCGTGGAAGTGCAGGGCACGGCCGAGGGCGCGGCCTTCACGCGCAGCGAAATGAACGAGTTGCTGGCGCTGGCCGAAAAAGGCATCGCCGACCTCGTGGCGGCGCAGCGCGAAGCGCTGGGTCTGGCATGAAGCTGGTGCTGGCGTCCAACAACCCCGGCAAGCTCGCCGAGCTGCAGGCCTTGTTCGCGCCGCTGGGCGTGGAGCTGGTGTGCCAGGCAGACCTGAACATCCCGGAGGCGCCCGAGCCGCACCGCACCTTCATCGAGAACGCGCTGGCCAAGGCGCGCCATGCGGCGCGCGAGAGCGGCCTGCCCGCGCTCGCCGATGACGCCGGCCTGTGCGTCGAAGCCTTCGGCGGCCTGCCCGGCGTGGACACCGCCTACTACGCCACGCAATTCGGCTATGCCAAGGGCGACGGCAACAACGTGCGCGCGCTGCTCGAACAGATGGCGAGCGTGACCGACCGCCGCGCTGCGCTCGTCAGCACGCTGGTGGCCCTGCGCAGCGCCGACGATCCCGAACCGCTCGTGGCCAGCGGCCGCGCGCCCGGGCTGATCACGCAGCAGCCGATCGGCGACAAGGGCTTTGGCTTCGATCCCGTGATGTACCTGCCCGAATTCGGCCAGACCTTCGCGCAGCTGCCCACCGAGGTGAAGAACGCGAACAGCCACCGGGGCCGCGCGGCGCGGCAGATGCTCGAACTGATGCGCGAGCGCTGGTTCTCGCCCGCGCCCTCGGAAACACCATGAGCGAACCCACCGGCGTGCCGATGTCCTGGCCCGGCGGCCAGCCGGCCGCCGCAGGGCAGGCCGACCCGGCCTGGAATGACGTGCGCCACTGGATGCGCCCGGGCACGCTGCAGTTGCAGAGCCTGCCCCCACTGTCGCTCTACATCCACCTGCCCTGGTGCCTGAAGAAGTGCCCCTACTGCGACTTCAACTCGCACGAATGGAGCGCCACCGCCGCGCCCGGCGAGGCGCTGCCGGAAACCGCCTACCTCGAGGCCCTGCGCGCCGACCTCGCGGCCTCGCTGCCGCTGATCTGGGGCCGCACGGTGCACAGCGTGTTCATTGGCGGCGGCACGCCCAGCCTGTTCTCGCCCGCCGCCATCGACCGGCTGCTGGGCGACGTGCGCGCGATGCTGCGGCTGGAGGCCGACGCGGAGATCACGCTGGAAGCCAACCCGGGCACCTTCGAGAAGGACCGTTTCCGCGCCTTCCGCGATGCGGGGGTGACGCGCCTGTCGATCGGCGTGCAGAGTTTTAACGACGCCCACCTCAAGGCGCTGGGCCGCGTGCACGATCGGGCGCAGGCCCTGGCTGCGGTGGAAGAGGCCGCGCAGGCCTTCGACACCTTCAACCTCGACCTCATGTACGCGCTGCCGGGGCAGACGCTGGCCGATTGCGAGGCCGACGTGCGCACCGCGCTCTCGTTCGCGCCGCCGCACATCTCCATCTACCACCTCACGCTCGAGCCCAACACCTACTTCGCCAAGTACCCGCCTGCGTTGCCGCCGGAGGACGAGGCCTGGGACATGCTGGACCGCATCACCGAACTCACCGCCGAAGCCGGCATGCGGCGCTACGAGGTCTCGGCCTACGCGCGCGAGGGGCACCAGTGCTGGCACAACCTCAACTACTGGCAGTTCGGCGACTACCTGGGCATCGGCGCCGGTGCGCACAGCAAGCTCAGCTTCGCGCACCGCGTGGCCCGGCCGGTGCGCGTGCGCGAACCACGCCTGTACATGGAGCGGGCCCTCGTGGGCAACGCGGTGGTGAGCGCCGACGAGGTCTCGCGCAAGGCCTTGCCGTTCGAGTTCATGCTCAACGCCTTGCGGCTCAAGGACGGCTTCACGCTGCTGCAGTTCATGGAGCGCACGGGTCTGCCGCTCTCCAGCATCGCGCCGGCGCTGGCGCAGGCGGAACAGAAAGGGCTGATCGCGCGCGACGCCACCCGGGTGTGGCCGACCGAGCGCGGTTTTGATTTCCTGAGCGACCTGCAGGAACTGTTCCTGGCGGACTGAGCCGCCGGCCGGGGCTCAGGCGTTGGCCGGGTTCGTCTGCAGGCTGAAGCCCACGCGCGTGACGCCGCCGCTGGATTCGGCCGCCGGGAAACCGTCGTGCATGCGCGCGATAGCCGCCACGATGGACAGGCCCAGGCCATGGTGCGGTTTTTCCATCTCGCAGCGCGCGGCGTCGGCGCGGAAGAAGCGGTCGAACAGGCGCGGCAGGTGCGAGGGCTCGATCGACGGCCCGGTGTTCTCCACCCACAGACGGGCGCCGCTGGCCGACTCGGGCGCGATGCGCACGCGCAGTGCTGAACCGGGGTCGGCGTAACGGATCGCGTTGCCCAGCAGGTTGGAGAGGGCCCGCTTGATCAGTGGCGCGTCCACCGACAGGTGGGCATCGCCCTCGATGGTCACGCGCAGCCCGCGCTCTTCCATCGGGGCTTCGTGGAACTCCACCACCTGCTGCACCAGCTCGGCCAGGCTCACCGGTGCGCTGCGCCGTGCCTTCACACCCCGGTCGGCCTGCGCGAGGAACAGCATGTCGTTGACGATGGCCGCCATGCGCTGCAGCTCTTCCAGGTTGGAGTGCAGCGTTTCCTCCAGCTCGGGCACGCTGCGCTCGCGGCTGAGCGCCACCTCGGTCTGGCCGATCAGGTTGGCCAGGGGCGTGCGCAGTTCGTGCGCCACGTCGGCGTTGAAGCCCTCGAGCTGCACATAGGTGCGCTCGACGCGGTGCATCAGGCCGTTGAACTGGTCGATCACGGGCTGCAGTTCTTCGGCGGGTTCGTCCAGGGCGATTCGCTGGCCCAGGCGCCGCGCGTCGATGGCCTTGGTCTGGGCCGCGAGGTCCAGCAGGGGGCGCAGGCTGCAGCGCACGCGCCAGAACGTGCCCCAGCCCACCAGGGCGCCGCCGGCCAGCACGGCACCGATCAGCAGCAAGGCCATGCGCCGGGCGGTCTTGGCGTCCTGCGAGCAGTCCAGCACCACCTTGCCTTGCAGCAGCGTGCCCGCTGCGGTCGGCACGGTGAAGTCCATGCCCCGGGCGGTGGACTGGGTGACGTCGAAGGTCGGCGACGCATCGCGGTAGAGCTCGCTGCCGTCGGCGCGGTGCAGTTGCAGGAAGGTGCCCGGGCGGCGCTCGGCCAGCCAGGCCATCTTGGTCTTGACCTCCGCCTCGCCGCCCTTCGCGTAGGCTTCACGGGCCACGTCCGTCAGCACGGCACTGACGTTGCGCAGCTCTTCCTCGTGCTTGGCGATGAAGAGCATCGAGGTGGCGCCGTAGATGAAGGCCAGCAGCACGCCCAGCCCGATCACGGTCTGCACCGCCAGCAGCAGCGAGAGCCGCCGGCCGATGGAATAGGTGCAGGGGGTGGCGGCGGGTTTGTCGCCGCCCAGGGCCGGGGCAGCGTCCAGCACGGTCGTGTTCATGTGCGTTCCTCCAGCACGTAGCCCATGCCGCGCACGTTGTGCAGCAGCTTGGGTTTGAAAGGGTCGTCCATCTTGGAGCGCAGGCGGCGCACCGCCACTTCCACCACGTTGGTGTCGGAGTCGAAATTCATGTCCCACACCTGCTCGGCGATGGTCGTGCGCGAGAGGATCTGCCCCTTGCGGCGCGCCAGCAGTGCCAGCAGCGAGAACTCCTTGGCCGTGAGGTCCAGCCGCTGGCCGGCGCGCCAGGCCTTGCGGCTGATCAGGTCCATCTCGAGGTCGCACACGGCCATGCGGGTGTTGGCGGCTTCGGCGACGGCGGCCGGGCCCCGGCGCAGCAGCGCGGCCACGCGGGCCAGCAGCTCGGAGAATGCAAAAGGCTTGACGAGGTAGTCGTCCGCACCGGCCTGCAGGCCTTGCACCCGGTCTTCCACGCGGTCGCGCGCGGTGAGCATCAGCACCGGCGTGTTGCGCTTCTCGCGCAAGGCCGAGAGCACGCCGAAACCATCGATGCCGGGCAGCATGATGTCCAGCACCAGCAGCTGGTAGTCGCCTTCCAGCGCGAGGTAGCGGCCCTGGATGCCGTCGCTGGCGACGTCCACGGTGTAACCGGCCTCGGAGAGACCCCGCTTGACGTAGTCCGCCAGCTTGGATTCGTCTTCAATGACCAGCACGCGCATGGAATGGGCTCGGTGACCGGGTGGAGGAACAAGGCCGGCAAAAGGCCTTCGTGGGACATCAGATTGTCACGGAATTGCCCGTTTTGCTGCATTACGAATCGGTAATTCTCGCGTTCTGAAAATGACAGACCCGGTTTTTACAGTCTCTCCTGTGCCGAAACCAAGGCGGCACAAACCTCCATCCAAACCTCCATCCATCCCTTCAACTCTCCGCTCAAGGAACGATCATGAAACTCTCGACCCGCGTCCTCATTCCCCTCATGCTGACTGCCGTGGCCGGTGCCGCCATGGCCCAGAGCGCGCCGCTGACCCGCGCCGACGTGCAAGCCCAGGCCATCGCGGCCCGCGACGCCGGCCAGCTCGGCGACAAGAACGTGGTGACCTACCGTGCGCCCGTCAGCAAGACCGTGTCGACGCTGACCCGTGCCGAAGTGCAAGCCCAGGCCATCGCCGCCCGCGACGCCGGCCACTTCGACCACATGGACACGCAACCGCTGATCGTGCCGACCGGCGTTGCCAAGACCCGCGCACAAGTGGTGGCCGAAACCGCCGAAGCCCAGCGCCTGGGCCTGCTCAACGTGAGCGACACCGACTACCCGAAGATCGCCACGCCGGAACAGGCCGAACTGGTTCGCCAGGCTGGTCTGCGCGCGATCGGTGGCACGACCGTCAGCCTGGGTCAATGATGACGGCCCGCCTGGCGGGGTGAACCAGCTGACCCAACTGACCGGCTGGAACACTCCGCCAGGGGGGAGGTCTTTTTGAAGATCGGATGCAGCCATGCCTGCTCAAAAAACAGGGGCCTCTCAGGGCCCCTGTGCCTTTTGGGTGGTGCCCATGCGCAAGTTTCATGCGCGGACGTTGACGGGCATGTTCCGGTGCCAAGAGACGCCAAGCAGGCGATCCAGGCCGACAATCAGCAGTGGAACCATTGCCAATCCGTAGGTGAGCAAGGCGGTTTGCAGCGCGATCTGATTCAGGAAGAACACATTCATCGCCATGACAGCGAAGTAGGTGGTGCGCAGCGCTGGCTCGCGAATTCTCTGGTTGAGCCAGTCCAGCCCCCACAGAAAAAGCCAGCCCGATAGGATGTAGACGAAAAGGCCCGCCCAGCCAAACGCTGCGTAGCCACCCAGAAAGAACACGCCGGGATTGCTCCCGCTGTCAGGTCCCAGTGTGGTTCTGGCGACCTCAATGTCCGGCAGACGCACGGGAATGTCGCTCAATTGGGCCACGAGGGCGATGCCGCTCCATCCGGTAAATGGCTGTAGATCCGGGTAGACGAAAAAGTACCGGACGATGATGGAGTACGGCTCCGACCAGATTCTTTCAATGGCCAGGTTCAGGGGCAGAACCGCCCCATTGATGACCGACGACTGGTATTGCGCCGCGTACAGCAGGATCAGCAGGGTGATGGCCATGCAAGCGGCCACCATGGACATGATGGAGATCCAGCGCAAGTCCAGTAGCCGCGGAAATTTGGCGGCCATCAGCAGGGCGAAGTAACCGGCGAAGAAGAACACCGGGAGCTTGGACAGCGAGGCGGGCAAGGCCACGTAGAAGACCAGCGCCACCATCCCGGCGGCGATAGCGCGTTGCCGCGTGAGCAGCGGGTAGATCATGAGGCAGAAAAGGATGGGCAGCACCGTGAATCGGGCCCTGCCCAGCGCCCCTTCGATGAGCCACGAATGGGCGTACCGGAGGTTGCGCAGGAAGCGGTAGTCGCTGCCTTCGAACTGGAAGGTGAAGAACCTGAGGATGTTGAGCTTGAAGTCGCGGAACTCAGGATCGAGCAGCAATGCCACGAAGATCAACACCGACAGCGCTGAGGCGCCCCACGCCAGGTCGGTCAATCGGCGGGATGGTGTCGACAAGGCCATGTCGGTGGGCAGGTTCTGACCAGGGCTTTCGACACTGCGCCGCAGAATCATCACCAGCGAACCCACGAGAAGCATCGCAACCATGGCCAGCTCTGCCTTCTTGATCGCCGGGTCCGGAAAATGCAGCGCGTTCAGGCTCGTTTCACCGGACGGGTTGAAAAGAAAGCCGGGGACAAAGATGATCAGGAACGAGAGGGTGAAGAAATCACTGATCTCTGCGGTTTTGCCAGTCCGGGATCTGAGCCATGCGGCCATGAACAAGGCAACGGTGGCGATTTTCAGCGCGATCATCATGACTCAGGCCACTTTTTCTGCGCGAAGCATCAGGTCGTAGAGACCCACGCTGAAAAAGACGAAGAACAGAAACGCATTGGCGATCAACACGGAAATGGCGACCGCCATCGCCCGCCAGTCCTGCACGAGTCCCAGCGCGATCGGCAGGATCAGCAGCAGTGCCGCCATGTGGGCGTAGCCGTAGAGCTTTTCACGATCGCACATCAGGGTGAGATTGCTCCATGGCAGGGAGAGCGCGAACATCGTCTGCGAAAAGGCGATGAGGCTGAAGACGTGGGCGGACGCTCGATAGTCTTCTCCGTACAGCTGGCTCATGAGGTTCGCCGGGGCGATCAGCATCAGGGCTGCCAGCGGCAGCACACCCGCGCACACGACAAACGTTTGCGTGACCATCTCGCGGCGCAACAGGGACGTGTTGTTCGAAGAAAACGCTTTGCTCAGGTGGGGCGAAAACACCGGAATCAGTACCACCGGTGCCAGCATCAGCAGGCCGGTGATTCGCTGTGCGGAGTTGTAGTAGGCGAATTCGACGGCGGGCGCCAGTGTGGCCAGCGTGAGGGTGTCCAGGCGATCCAGGATCGCTCTTCCACCAAATCCCAGCAAGGAATGCCCCCCGGTTCGCAGCCATTCCCTTGTCTGGAAAACCGGCTTCCCGGGTTTCAGATAGGGGCGGAGCGCCTGGATGACCGCAGGGATCTGAAGCACACAAGCCAAAGACAATCCCAGAAGGAACAGCAGGATGGCTGCGTCTGCGTGCGCAGGTCGGATCAACCACAAGGCGCAGGATGCGAACAGGAAGGGCACGGATTCCGCGGCGAATATGCCGAATGCGGGCGTGCCCAGCGCCACCAGATACTCCCTCATCAGGGCGTTGACGGCGTAGACCATCGTGACAAGCGCCGCGACGCTGTAGATGGTCGTCATGTGCTCCCCCATGAAGACGGGGGCCATGGCCACGCAGCAACTGGTCAGGAAGATGGCCGCGATCGGTATTTGCAGGGAGCGGATGACAAAACCCTTGAGCAGGGCGGGTGGTAGTTCCGATCGCCGGGAAATTTCCTTCCGGATCAGGTTCAGCCAGCCCAGTGTGCCCAGTTGAATCAGAAGCTGGGGCAGGGTGATGGCATAGATGAAGCTTGCATTGTCCGCAGGGGAGAACAGCCGCGCGGACAGGATGAACAAGGCCAGCGAGAAGAAGCGCCCCGAGAGGACACTGAAGGCCGTTCTGAAAAGACTGACCAGTCGACGCGCGACATACTCCAACGCAGAACGGTGCTCTTCAAGCGCATGGGCCATGCGAGACGAAGCGACACGGAAAACACGGGCGATGACAATCGTGTCGCCCTTCAACCTTAGCTGCATTGTTGGCAGACCTCCCTGGAGCCATCGTGAGAGCCCAGGCCGGATCCGCACGATCAACTTAGGTGCATATCATCATTCGAGATGCGGAGGTCTGATCAAAAAGTACAAAAATTTACTTACAGTCTCGCGTTCAAACAAATGGACGCAATGATGCCCGAGTACCTGTAAAGGTCGAGCCGATGAAAGTGGGGGATGCGCGCGGTGCGCTGAAGCGTTCTGGCGGAGACTGTGAGATTCGAACTCACGGACCCTTGCGGGTCGGCAGTTTTCAAGACTGCTGGTTTAAACCGCTCACCCAAGTCTCCGGAAGCGATGTCAAGGATGGGATTCTAGCCCGCACCCGCTTTTTCAGGCCGGCACGGGCTCCCGGGCTTCGCTGCGCAGCATGCCCCGGGTCTCGATGAAGCGCACCACCTCGTCCACCCCCGCCAGGGTCTTGAGGTTGGTCATCACCCAGGGGCGGCGCGCGGCATCGGGGCGCATGCGCGCGGTGTCGGCCTTCATCACATCCAGGTCGGCGCCCACGTGGGGGGCCAGGTCGGTCTTGTTGATGACGAAAAGGTCGCTTTTGGTGATGCCGGGGCCGCCCTTGCGCGGGATCTTCTCGCCTGCGGCCACGTCGATCACGTAGATCGTGAGGTCGCTGAGTTCGGGGCTGAAGGTGGCGGCCAGGTTGTCGCCACCGCTTTCGATGAACACCACGTCGGCGTTCGGGAACTGATCCAGCATGCGGTCGATGGCTTCGAGGTTGATCGAGGCGTCTTCACGGATCGCGGTGTGCGGGCAGCCGCCGGTTTCCACACCCATGATGCGTTCGGCCGGCAGCGCGCCGCTCACAGTGAGCAGGCGCTGGTCTTCCTTGGTGTAGATGTCGTTGGTGATGGCCACGAGGTCGTAGCGCTCGCGCATGGCTTTGCAGAGCATTTCCAGCAGCGTGGTCTTGCCCGAGCCGACCGGGCCGCCGATGCCCACGCGCAACGGGGGCAGGGTCTTGGTGCGGTGGGGGATGTGGTGCAGGGCGGTGGTCATGGCTGTCTCCTTGGTGTGAGGTCGCTCAGGAGCGGAAAAGGCGAGAGTATTGCGTTTCGTGGCGCGCAGAAAGAATCGCGAGCAGGGGGCTGAAGGCCTGCCGGGCGTCGTCGCTCAGCGCCAGGGCGTGGTCGGCCGCGCCGGGGATCTGTTGCGCCAGGCGCGCGAGCATGCGCTGGCCCGAGCTCTGGCCCAGGGGCACCGACTTGATGGCGGCCTGCACCAGGTTTTCGGCCCAGCCGAAGGCATAGCCCACCAGGCTGTCGCGCACGCTGGCCTGCGCGCTCGCAGCGGCGCAGGCGCAGGCCACCGGGTAGGTGGGCGGGTTCAGGTCGGCGGCTTGCAGTTGCTCGAACACCCCGGCGCCGAGTTCGCCCAGCTGGCGTGCCCACTCCAGCAGGGAACGGCCCATCTGCTCGGTCTGCAGGCGGAACTCCAGCGTCTCGCGGGTCTGCAGCACCCAGTGATTCAGCTCGCGCACGCGGGGGAGGTCGTGGCGGCGCCAGGCGGGAATGGCCTGGGCCACCACCGCGAGGTCGCTGCGCGCCAGGCCCAGGTGCAACTGGTCGGTGAGCCAGGCGGCCGCACTGGTTTCGTCGTGCACCAGGCCCGCGTCCACGGCCGCTTCCAGGCCTTCGGAGTAGGAGAAACCGCCCACCGGCAGCGCGGGCGAGGCGAGCCACAGGATCTGCAGCAGGCTGGCGGCCGAGCGCTCAGGCGTGCCGCTCGCTTCAGCCGTGGTCATGCCCGTGGGGGTGATCGTGGTCGTGACCGTGGTGATGGCCGTGCGCATGGCCTGTGCCGTGGGCGCCGTAGGCACCGCCTTCGGGCTCGAACGGCTCGCGCACTTCCACCACGGTGAGGTGCATGGCGCGCAGCATGTCGGCCAGCACGTGGTCGGGCTCGATCTTGAGGTGGTCGGGCTGCAGCTCGATGGGCACGTGCCGGTTGCCGAGGTGGTAGGCCGCGCGCATGAGGTCGAAGGCCTGGTCCTGCGCGGGGTGGTCGGGGCAGGCGGTGATGCGCAGCACCGGCTGGGGCGCGGCAACCACACGCAGCAGCGAGCCGTCCTGCGTGAGCAGCACGTCGCCGCCGCGCACCACGGTGCCGCGTGGCAGGAACACGCCCACGTGGCGCTCGTCGGACGCGGTGGCGTCGAAACGGCTTTTCTGGCGGACGTCCCAGTCCAGCACCAGTTGCGCGGCGCGCTGCACCAGCGGCCTGGCGAGGCCCCGGCCCTGGGGAATCAGCTTGGAGACTTGCAGCATCGCGGCGATCAGAACAGGAAGTAGCGCTGCGCCATCGGCAGGCGCGTGGCGGGTTCGCAGGTGAGCAGCACGCCGTCGGCGCGCACCGCGTAGGTCTGCGGGTCGATCTCCATCTTCGGCAGCAGCGCGTTGTGCACCATGTGGGCCTTGGTCACGCCCCGGATGCCCTGCACGGCCGACAGGGTTTTCTGCAGGCCGAAGCGTTCGCCCACGCCGGCCTTCAGGCCGGCCTGCGAGACGAAGGTCAGGCTGCTCTTCGCGGTGGCACCGCCGAAGCTGCCGAACATGGGCCGGTAGTGCACCGGCTGCGGGGTGGGGATGGAGGCGTTGGGATCGCCCATGGCGGCCAGCGCGATGCTGCCGCCCTTGAGCACCAGCGCCGGCTTCACGCCGAAGAAGGCGGGCTTCCACAGCACCAGGTCGGCCCACTTGCCCACTTCCAGCGAACCGACGATGTGGGCGATGCCGTGCGCGATGGCCGGGTTGATCGTGTACTTGGCGATGTAGCGCTTGACGCGGAAGTTGTCGTGCCGCGAGCTGTCCTCGGGCAGCGTGCCGCGCTGGCTCTTCATCTTGTCGGCCGTCTGCCAGGTGCGGATGATGACCTCGCCCACCCGGCCCATGGCCTGGCTGTCGCTGCTCATCATGCTGATGGCGCCCATGTCGTGCAGGATGTCCTCGGCCGCGATGGTCTCGCGGCGGATGCGGCTCTCGGCGAAGGCCAGGTCCTCGGCGATGCCGGCGTCCAGGTGGTGGCAGACCATGAGCATGTCCACGTGCTCGTCCAGCGTGTTGACCGTGTAGGGCATGGTCGGGTTGGTGGACGAGGGCAGGAAGTTGGCCTCGCCGACCACGCGCAGGATGTCGGGCGCGTGGCCGCCGCCGGCGCCTTCGGTGTGGAAGGCGCACAGGCTGCGGCCTTTGGTGGCCGCGATGGTGTCTTCCACGAAGCCCGATTCGTTGAGCGTGTCGCTGTGGATCGCGACCTGCACGTCGGCTTCTTCGGCCACGCTCAGGCAGGTGTCGATGGCCGAGGGGGTGGTGCCCCAGTCCTCGTGCAGCTTCAGGCCGATCACGCCGGCGTCGATCTGCTCGTGCAGCGCGGCGGGCAGGCTGGCGTTGCCCTTGCCCAGGAAGCCCAGGTTCATCGGCAGGCCGTCGGCGGCCTGCAGCATGCGCTCGATGTGCCAGGGGCCGGGCGTGCAGGTGGTGGCGAAGGTGCCGGTGGCCGGGCCGGTGCCACCGCCGAGCATGGTGGTCACGCCCGAGGTCAGCGCCTCGTCCACCTGCTGCGGGCAGATGAAGTGGATGTGGCTGTCGATGCCGCCGGCCGTGACGATGTGGCCTTCGCAGCTGATGACCTCGGTGCCCGGGCCGATGACGATGTCCACGCCGGGCTGGGTGTCGGGGTTGCCGGCCTTGCCGATGGCGACGATGCGCCCGCCCTTGAGGCCGATGTCGGCCTTGACGATGCCCCAGTGGTCGATGATCACCGCGTTGGTCATCACCGTGTCCACCGCGCCTTCGGCGCGCGTGCGCTGGCTTTGTGCCATGCCGTCGCGGATCGTCTTGCCGCCGCCGAACTTCACTTCTTCACCGTAGCCGCCGGCGGCCAGGGTGTAGTCCTTCTCGATCTCGATCACCAGGCCGGTGTCGGCCAGACGCAGGCGGTCGCCGACGGTGGGGCCGAACATGTCGGCATAGGCGCTGCGGGGGATGCTGGCCATGGTCAGAGTTTTCCTTGAACCTGGGCACGGAAGCCGTGCACGGTGCGGTCGCCCGCGTAGTCCACCAGCTCGACGGTGCGCTGCTGGCCGGGCTCGAAGCGCACGGCGGTGCCGCTGGCGATGTTCAGCCGCATGCCGCGCGCGGCGGCGCGGTCGAAGTCGAGCGCGCCGTTGGTTTCCGCGAAGTGGTAGTGCGAGCCGACCTGGATCGGGCGGTCGGCGCCGTTCTTCACCACCAGGGTGAGGGTGCGCCGGCCGGGGTTGAGCGTGTGCTCGCCCGCGTCGGTGAAGAGTTCGCCGGGGATCATGGTGTCAACCCGCCAGCAGGGACCAGCCCATGTTCAGGCCCATCAGGGCCACCACGCCGCCGGCCAGGCGCGGCAGCCAGCGGTGGGCACGCTGGAAGCCCAGGCCGATGGCGATGCCCGCCGCGTGCAGCGCCGCCGTGCCCAGCACCATGCCGGCCAGGGCCGCGCCGGCCGCCAGCTCCTGCCCATGGGCCGCGCCATGGAACAGCGCGAAAGCGCCCACCAGCACGGCGCCGGCCGCCTCGGGCAGCTTCACCTGCGCGGCCAGCAGCAGGCCCACCACCAGCATGGAAGCCGCGATCATGGGCTCGATGGCCGGGAAGGCCACGCCCGCCTGCGCCATCAGCGCGCCGGCCAGCAACAGGGCCGCGAACGACAGCGGTGCGACCCACAGGCGCTTCGTGGTCATGGCGCTCCACACGCCCACGGCCAGCATGGCGGCGAGGTGGTCCAGGCCGGTGACGGGGTGCAGGAAGCCGGTGAGCAGACCGCCGTTGTCGTGCGCATCGCCCACGTGGGCGAAGGCGGAGAACGAGAGGGCGGCCAGCGAGAGCGTGAGCAGGTGTTTGAGCTTCATGGGGGTGTCAGGGAATGGGTTGGTGCACGGTCACGAGCTTGGTGCCGTCGGGGAAGGTGGCCTCCACCTGGATGTCCGGGATCATCTCGGCGATGCCGTCCATCACGTCGGCGCGGGTGAGCACGCTGCGGCCTTCGCTCATCAGCTGTGCCACGGTCTTGCCGTCGCGCGCGCCTTCCATCACGGCCGCGCTGATCAGCGCCACCGACTCGGGGTAGTTGAGCTTGAGGCCGCGGGCCTTGCGCCGCTCGGCCAGCAAGGCGGCGGTGAAGATCAGCAGCTTGTCTTTTTCTCGGGGCGTGAGTTCCATGGTGGTGGTGCGCGGTCGTCAGGGAGGCATGAGCATACAAGTCGACCTGGAATCAGCAATTCCCGTGCCCTGCGCACGGGCGTGGCATGAAAGCTGCGAAATCCCGGTGTGAACCCCGCCGTGCCCCCACCGTCCTCCGTGCCCGCCAGCGCCCCGCCGCCGGCCGGGCAGGATGCGCCGCAGCGCATCATCAAGGTGCGCCGCGACTACAACAGCTGGGTCGGCAGCGAGACCATGGAGGACTACGCCCTGCGCTACACGCCGCAGCGCTTCCGCAAGTGGAGCGAATGGCGGGTGGCCAACACCGCGTTCGGTGCCGCCTCCTTCCTGATCCTCGAGGCTGTGGGCGCCACGCTGCTGGTGCAGTACGGCTTCGTCAACGCCGCGCTGGCCATCCTCTGCACCGGCCTCATCATCTTCCTGGGCGGCCTGCCCATCAGCGTCTACGCCGCGCGCCACGGGGTGGACATGGACCTGCTCACGCGCGGCGCGGGCTTCGGCTACATCGGCTCGACCATCACCTCGCTGATCTACGCCTCCTTCACCTTCATCTTCTTCGCGCTCGAGGCGGCGGTGATGGCCTACGCGCTGGAGCTCGCGCTCGACATCCCGCCCGCCTGGGGCTACCTGATCTGCGCGCTGGTGGTCATCCCCCTCGTGACGCACGGCGTCTCGGTCATCAGCCGTTTCCAGGTCTGGACCCAGCCGCTGTGGATCGTGATGATGGTGGTGCCTTTTGGGGCGGTGGCCTGGATGGCGCCCGAGACCTTCACCAACGTGGTGCGGTACGGGGGCGAATCTGGTGCGGGAGCGGTGTTCGATTGGCACCTCTTTGGTGCGGCGCTCACCGTGGGCATCGCGCTCATCACGCAGATGGGCGAGCAGGCCGACTACCTGCGCTTCATGCCCGCGAAAGAACCGGGCCACGCGCTGCGCTGGTGGCTGGGCGTGCTGGCCGGCGGGCCGGGCTGGGTGGTGCTGGGCGTGGTCAAGATGCTGGGCGGTGCGCTGCTGGCCTACCTGGCCATCAGCCACATGGTGCCGCCCGAGCGCGCGGTGGATCCCAACCAGATGTACCTCGCGGCCTACGAGTTCGTGTTCTCCGACTACGGCTGGGCGGTGGCGGCCACGGCGCTGTTCGTGGTGGTCTCGCAGCTCAAGATCAACGTCACCAACGCCTACGCGGGCTCGCTGGCCTGGAGCAATTTCTTTTCGCGCATCACGCACAGCCACCCCGGCCGCGTGGTGTGGGTGGTGTTCAACACGCTGATCGCCTTCATGCTGATGGAGATGAACGTGTTCCAGGCGCTGGGCGAGGTGCTGGGCCTGTACTCCAACATCGCCATCGCCTGGATCATGGCCGTGGTGGCCGACCTCGTGATCAACAAGCCGCTGGGCTGGTCGCCCAAGGGCATCGAGTTCAAGCGCGCCTACCTGTACGACATCAACCCCGTCGGCGTGGGTGCCATGGGCCTGGCCTCGGCGCTGTCCATCGTGGCGCACATGGGCCTGCTGGGGCCGACGGCGCAGGCGTTCTCGGCGGTGATCGCGATGGTGACGGCGTTGATCACGGCGCCCGCCATCGCCTGGATCACCCAGGGGCGCTACTACATTGCGCGGCAAAGCACGGGCGGCGTGTCCCGCACCTGTGTGATCTGTGAACGCGAGTACGAGGCGCCTGACATGGCGCACTGTCCTGCGTACCAGGGCCACATCTGTTCCCTGTGCTGCACGCTCGACGCGCGCTGCGGGGACCTCTGCAAGCCGCATGCGCGCCTGTCCGAGCAGTGGATGGGCGCCTTGCGCCGCGTGCTGCCGCGCCGTGTGTGGCCCTACCTGGAAGCGGGCCTGGCGCACTACCTGCTGCTCATGATGATCGTGGCGCCGGTGCTCGCGGCCGTGCTGGGCCTGCTCTACCGGCAGGAAGTGGAAGGGCTGGCCCAGGGCCTGGGCGTGGCGGCCAACACCTCGCTGCTCGACGCCGCGCTGCGCTCGGGCTTCGTGCGGGTGTATGCGGTGCTGCTGCTGATCGCCGCCACCGTGGCCTGGTGGCTGGTGCTCGCGCACAAGAGCCGCGAGGTGGCACAGGAAGAATCGAACCGGCAGACGCGCCTGCTGATGCAGGAGATCGAGTCGCACCAGCGCACCGACGAGGCGCTGCAGCAGGCGCGGCGCGCGGCCGAGCAGGCCAACCAGGCCAAGACGCGCTACATCTCCACCATCAGCCACGAGCTGCGCACGCCGCTCAACAGCATCCTGGGCTACGCCCAGCTGCTGCAGGAAGATCCCGGCGTGGCGCCGCACCGCGCGCAGGCCATCCGCGTGATCCACCGCGGTGGCGAACACCTGCTCTCGCTGATCGAGGGCACGCTGGACATCGCGCGCATCGAATCCGGCAAGCTCGCGCTCGACGTGCGGCCCATGGCGTTTGCCGACGCCATGCGCGAGGTGGCCAGCATGTTCGAGCTGCAGGCCGCGGCCAAGGGCCTGCGCTTCTCCTACGACACCGGCAGCCGCCTGCCCGACACCGTGCGCGCCGACGAGAAGCGCCTGCGCCAGATCCTCATCAACCTGCTGGGCAACGCGGTGAAGTTCACCCGCAGCGGCGAGGTGCGGCTGCGCGTGGCGCACGCGCGCGAGATGGCGCAGTTCGAGGTGCACGACACCGGGCCCGGCATGGGCCAGCAGGACCTGGACCGGGTGTTCGAGCCGTTCGCGCGCGGGCAGGGCGAGGCGGTCGCCCACGGCGCGGCCACCGGCACCGGCCTGGGCCTGACCATCGCCAAGATGCTCGCCGACCTCATGGGCGGCGAGATGACGGTGCGCAGCACCCCGGGCCAGGGCTCGGTGTTCACCGTGCGCCTGTTCCTGCCTGAGCTGCACGGCGTGCAGCTGCCGGCGCCCGCCGCCTTGCCGCTGCACGCCGGCTACCAGGGCATGCGCCGCCGCGTGCTGGTGGTGGACAACGAGGAGGCCGACCGCGAGCTGCTGGCGCGCTGGCTCGCGCCGCTGGGCTTCGAGGTGATGCTGGCCACCAGCGGCCACGACGCGCTGGCCCTGCTCGACGGCCTGCAGCCCGGCGAGCCCGGTGCGCCGCACGCGGTCTTCATGGACCTGGCCATGCCCGGCATCGACGGCTGGGAAACGCTGCGCCGGCTGCGCGCGCGCGGCTGGGGCACGGTGCCGATGGCCATCGTCTCGGCCAACGCCTTCGACAAGGGCCTGGACAACGACCTCGGCCACCGCCCGCAGGACTTCTTCGTCAAACCGGTGCGGCGCGAGGACCTGCTGGCCTGGCTCGGCCAGCGCCTGTCTTTGGCGTGGATCACCGAGGCCGCGCCCGAGCGGGCATCGGTGCCGGTGGCCGCCGCCGCGCCCGCCACGCGCGACGAACTCGAACCCCTGCTGGAACTGGTGCGCCTGGGCTACTACAAGGGCATCGTGCAATGGCTCGACGAATGGGTGCAGCGCCGTCCCGAACAGGCCGTGTTCGCGCAGGGCCTGCGCACGCTGGCGCGCGAATTCCGTTTTGAAACCATCGAACAGCAACTGCTGCAACACCATGTCGCACCCGGTTGAAACCCCGGCGCCATCGACCGCGCGGCCCCTGACGGACGCGCTGGTGGTGCTCATCGTCGACGACGTGCCGGACAACGTCGCGCCGCTGCACGACGCGCTGGACGAAGCGGGTTACACCGTGCTCGTGGCGCTCGACGGCGAAAGCGCCATCCGCCGCGCCACCCAGGCCCTGCCCGATGTGGTGCTGCTCGACGCCGTGATGCCCGGCCTGGACGGCTTCGAGGTCGCGCGCCGGCTCAAGGCGCAGCCGGCCACGGCGCACATCCCCATCATTTTCATGACGGGCCTGACCGACACCGAGCACCTGGTGGCCGCGCTCGACGCGGGCGGGGCCGACTATGTGACCAAGCCGATCAAGCCGCGCGAGGTGATGGCGCGCATGGGCGTTCACCTGCGCAGCGCGCGCCACGCGCGGCAGGGCGCGGTGGAGCGCAGCCAGGCGCGCAACGCGCTCGACGCCTTCGGCTACGCCACCATCACCGTGCGCGAGCGCGACGGCCGCCTGATGTGGCAGACGCCGCTGGCGCGCGACCTGCTGCGCCACCACTGCGGCACCGAAGCGCCCACCACGCCGCCGGCCGTGCTGCAGTGGCTGCGCCGCCACCTCGGCGAAGCGCTGGCGCAGCGTGAGCCACCGCGCCTCACGGTGGAGAGCGGCCCGCGCCGCCTGACCTTCCGCCTGCATCAGTGCGTGGGCGACGAGGTCAACGGCGAAGGCGGCGACTGGCTGATCGTGATGCAGGAAACCTCGGACGCCAGCGTGCTCGCCGGCCTGGCCGCCGCCTTCGGCCTCACCGCGCGCGAGGCCGAGGTGCTGTACTGGGTGGTCAAGGGCAAGATCAACCGCGACATCGGCGACATCCTGGGCGCCAGCCCGGCCACGGTGAAGAAGCACCTGGAGCGCATCCACGCCAAGCTGGGGGTGGAGACGCGCACGGCCGCGGCTGCCATGGCGATCAACCGCGTGCCGCAGTTGCAACCGCAGCACGGGGGCTGAGCCGCCCTGCCGCGATCGGAGGACAATGGCGCCACGGCGCCCATTCCCCTCCGATGCGACTGCGAACCAAGATCCTCCTGCTGGCCATCCTGCCGCTGCTGGCTTCGCTCGTGCTCATCGCGCTGGCGGTGCAGCACCAGGAGCGCGATCTGGCCAGGCGCGAGTACGCCCTGGTGGAGCGCACCTACCTGGAGGCGCGCCGCGCCGAACTGCGCAACTACGTGGCCCTGGCCGCCAGCACCGTGCAGCCGCTGTACGACCGGGGCGGCAACGAGGCCGCTGACCGCGAGCAGGCGCTGCGCCTGCTGGCCTCGCTGGACTACGGCCGCGACGGCTATTTCTTCGTCTACGACCTGCAGGGCCGCGTGCTCATGCATTCGCGTCAGCCCGAGCTGGTGGGACAGAACCTGTGGGAACTGCGCGACCCCCAGGGCCGGCCCACGATCCAGCGCCTGATTGCCCAGGCGCGCGCCGGCGGCGGTTTCGTGGACTACCTGTGGCGCCAGCCTTCCAGCGGGAAGGACACGCCCAAGCTGGGTTATGTGATGGCCTACGAGCGCTGGGGCTGGATGCTGGGCACCGGGCTCTACCTCGACGGCATCCAGGCCACGCTCACGCGCATCGAAGGCGAGGCCAACCGCAACATCGCCACCACGCTGCTGTGGATCGCCGGCATCGCGGTGTTCGGCATCGCGCTGATCAGCGCCAGCGGCCTGGCGCTGAACCTGAGCGAACACCGCGTGGCCGAGAACAAGCTGCGCCTGCTGGCGCGGCAGGTGCAGCAGTCGCAGGAAGACGAGCGCGCCCGCCTCGCGCGCGAGCTGCACGACGGCATCAGCCAGACCCTGGTGTCCACCAAGCTGCTGGTGGAGGCGGGGGCGGACACCCGCGACCCCGAGCCGCTGGCGAAGGCGCTGCAAGGGCTCAACCACACCCTGGTGGAAGTGCGCCGCATTTCGCACGCCCTGCGCCCGGCGCTGCTTGACACCCTGGGCCTGCCCGCCGCGCTGCAACACCTGGGCCAGGAATTCGAGGACGCCAGCGGCCTGCCGGTGGCGGTGCGCATCGAAGGCACCGAGCGCGAACTGCCCGACGAGGTGAAGACCGCGCTGTTCCGCGTGGCGCAGGAGAGCCTGACCAACGTGGCCAAGCACGCGCGGGCGACGCAGGTGGAGATCGTGCTGGCTTTCGGGCCGGGCGAGGGCCTGCGCATGGGCGTCACCGACGACGGCCGGGGCTTCGACAGCGCGGCCGTGCACCTGCACCCCGAGCGCGGCATCGGCCTGCGCAACATGCGCGAGCGCCTGGCCGCGATCGGCGGGCGGCTGAGCATCCAGGCCGAACCCGGCCACGGCACCCAGATCGAGGCCAAGACATGAAGCACCCCCGCCGCGCTTCGCGCGACCCCCTCAAGGGGGCGGCGCCTGCGGCCCGGCAAAGCCGGTTCCGCGGCACCTCTGGAGAATTGACGTGATCAACTCGCCGCATGTGATCAAGATCCTTCTGGTCGACGACCACCCCATGGTGCGCGAGGGCCTGCGCGCGCGCCTCTCCAGCGTGGCGCAGCTGGCGGTGGTGGGGGAGGCCGGCGACGCCGCCGAGGCGATGCGCCTGCTCGACGGCCTGGTGGTGGACGTGGTGCTGCAGGACGTGGGCCTGAAGGACGGCAACGGCATCGACCTGGCGCAGGCCATGCTGGCGCGCTGGCCCGGTTTGTGCGTGCTCATGTTCAGCATGTACGACAACCCCGAGTACGTGCAGCGCGCCCTGCAGGCCGGTGCGCGCGGTTACGTGCTCAAGGACGCGCCGGCGGGCGAGATCGTGGCCGCCATCGAGGCCGTGGTGGCCGGCGGCACCTTCCTCAGCCCGGGCGTGTCGCGCCGGCTGTTCCGCCAGGCCGCGCCGCGCCCGCTGCTCACGCCGCGCGAGAGCCAGATCCTGAGCGCGCTGGGCCGGGGCGAGTCCAGCAAGCAGATCGCCAAGGCGCTGGACCTGAGCGTGCGCACCGTCGAGACGCACCGCCAGAGCATCAAGCGCAAGCTGGACCTGGAGGGCCAGGCCGAGCTCATCAAGTACGCCGTCGAGCACGCCCGCGAAACCCCCTGATAGGTAGTTCCACCTAAGTGTTGCCACGCGGTCCGGCGCGCGGTGCAACGGATGCGCGCGTGCGCGCGCTTGCCGATACTGCCCGTCGCACGGCGGCCCGATCGGCGAGGCCGCGGCACAAGAGGAGACAAGCATGTCTGGACTGGGTCGCCACCTGGGGTGGTTTTTCGTGGCCGTGCTGGGCGCTTTCGCGCTCGCGGCCGTGGCGCTGGGACGGGGTGAAGCCGTCAGCGCCCTCTGGGTGGTGGTCGCTTCGGTCTGCGTCTACCTCATCGCCTACCGCTACTACAGCCTGTTCCTGGCCACCAAGGTGCTCGGCCTGGACGGCACGCGCATGACGCCGGCCTGGCGCCACAACGACGGGCTGGACTACGTGCCCACGCACAAGTACGTGCTGTACGGCCACCACTTCGCCGCCATCGCCGGCGCCGGCCCGCTGGTGGGCCCGGTGCTGGCCGCGCAGATGGGCTACCTGCCCGGGCTGCTGTGGATCCTGGCCGGCGTGGTCTTCGCCGGCGCGGTGCAGGACTTCATCGTGCTGTTCATCTCCACGCGCCGCGACGGCCGCTCGCTGGGCGACCTGATCAAGCAGGAGATGGGCACCGTGCCGGGCCTCATCGCGCTGTTCGGCGCCTTCATGATCATGATCATCATCCTCGCGGTGCTGGCGCTGATCGTGGTCAAAGCCCTGGCCGAATCACCCTGGGGCACCTTCACGGTGGCGGCCACCATTCCGGTGGCGCTGTTCATGGGCGTGTACCTGCGCTTCATCCGGCCTGGGCGCATCGGCGAGGTCTCCCTCATCGGTTTCGTGCTGCTGATGCTGGCCATCGTGGGCGGCCAGTGGGTGCACGAAAGCCCGACCTGGGCGCCGCTGTTCACCTACGACGGCAAGGCGCTGACCTGGATGCTGATCGGCTACGGCTTCGTCGCCGCCTCCATTCCCGTGTGGCTGCTGCTGGCACCGCGCGACTACCTCTCGACCTTCCTGAAGATCGGCACCATCGTCGCGCTGGCCGTCGGCATCGTCGTCGTCGCGCCGCCGCTGCAGATGCCGGCTGTCACCCAGTTCGCGGCCGGCGACGGCCCGGTCTGGTCGGGCAACCTGTTCCCCTTCCTGTTCATCACCATCGCCTGCGGCGCGGTCTCGGGCTTCCATGCGCTGATCTCTTCGGGCACCACGCCCAAGATGCTGGACAACGAAGTCAACGCGCGCTTCATCGGCTACGGCGGCATGCTGGCCGAATCCTTCGTCGCCGTGATGGCGCTGGTGGCGGCCTCGTGCATCGAGCCCGGCATCTACTTCGCCATGAACAGCCCGGCCGCGCTGGTGGGCAACACGCCCGAGGCGGTGGCCGCCACGCTGTCCACCTGGGGCTTCGTGATCACCCCCGAGATGCTGGTGCAGACCGCCAAGGACGTGGGCGAGAACACCATCCTGGCGCGCGCCGGCGGCGCGCCCACGCTGGCCGTGGGCATGGCGCACATCCTGCACCAGGTGGTGGGCGGCCAGACCATGATGGCGTTCTGGTACCACTTCGCCATCCTGTTCGAGGCCCTGTTCATCCTGACGGCGGTGGACGCCGGCACCCGCGCCGGCCGCTTCATGCTGCAGGACCTGATGGGCAGCTTCGTGCCCGCACTCAAGCGCACCGACTCGCTGCCCGCCAACCTGATCGCCACCGGCCTGTGCGTGGCGGCCTGGGGCTACTTCCTGTACCAGGGCGTGGTCGATCCGCTGGGCGGCATCAACACGCTGTGGCCGCTGTTCGGCATCGCCAACCAGATGCTCGCCGCCGTGGCCCTGATGCTGGGCACCGTGGTGCTGTTCAAGATGAAGAAGGACCGCTACGCCTGGGTCACCATCGTGCCGGCGATCGTGCTGCTGGTCTGCACGCTCACCGCGGGCTGGCTCAAGATCTTCTCGGCCGACGTGAAGGTGGGCTTCCTGTCCAACGCCAACCGCTACGCCGAGGCGCTGCAGAACGGTGTGCTGCTGGCGCCGGCCAAGACGCCCGAGGCCATGTCGCGCATCGTCTTCAACAACCGCCTGGACGCCGTGCTGTGCGCGCTGTTCATGTTCGTGGTGATCAGCGTGCTGTTCTACAGCGTGAAGAGCGTGCTCAAGGCCCGCGCCGAGCGCCGGCCCACGGTGGCCGAAACGCCGTACCAGGCCTTGCCCGAAGGCGCGGTGGCCCGTGGCTGAAGCCGCCACCGGCGGCGGCCTGCTCGACGACTTCGGGCGGGCCGGCCGCTACCTCACGCAGAGCTTTCGCCTCATGGTGGGCGTGCCCGACTACGGCAGCTACGTGGCCCACATCCGGGCCACGCACCCCGACCAGGAACCCATGAGCTACGAGGTGTTCTTCCGCGAACGCCAGGCCGCCCGGTATGGCTCGGCCACGGGGCGCTGCTGCTGACATCGGCAGCGGCGTACGCCACCCGGCGTACATACGCCAAGGAGGGTCTTCCCTAGCATCCAGTTGTCCGTCGAGCACCGCCTGAAAAAGGCGGGCCGGCGGCGCCCAACACCCCTTCCAAGGGACCCCTGGAACACTGGAGAAGCGCCATGTCGAAGACCCCCCAAAACGCCCGCCGATTCACCCTCAAGACCCTGGCCGCCGCGGCCACGGTCGCCACGCTCGGTTTCACCGGCCTGAGCGCTCATGCCGCAGACACCATCAAGGTCGGCGTGCTGCACAGCCTCTCGGGCACCATGGCCATTTCGGAAACCGTGCTCAAGGACACGGTGCTGATGGCCATCGACGAGATCAACGCCAAGGGCGGTGTGCTCGGCAAGAAGCTCGAGCCGGTGGTGGTCGATCCGGCCTCCAACTGGCCGCTGTTCGCTGAAAAGACCAAGCAGCTGCTCACGCAGGACAAGGTCGCCGTGATCTTCGGCTGCTGGACCTCGGTGTCGCGCAAGTCGGTGCTGCCGGTGGTGGAAGAGGCCAACGGCCTGCTGTTCTACCCGGTGCAGTACGAAGGCGAAGAGCTGAGCAAAAACGTGTTCTACACCGGCGCGGCGCCCAACCAGCAGGCCATTCCCGCGGTGGAATACCTGATGAGCAAGGACGGCGGTTCGGCCAAGCGCTGGGTGCTGCTGGGCACCGACTACGTGTACCCGCGCACCACCAACAAGATCCTGCGCGCCTTCCTCAAGAGCAAGGGCGTGGCCGATGCCGACATCATGGAGGAGTACACCCCCTTCGGCCATTCGGACTACCAGACCATCATCGCCAACATCAAGAAGTTCGCGTCTGCCGGCAAGAAGACGGCCGTGGTCTCCACCATCAACGGCGACTCCAACGTGCCGTTCTACAAGGAACTCGGCAACGCCGGCCTCTCGGCCAAGGATGTGCCGGTGGTGGCCTTCTCGGTGGGTGAAGAAGAGCTGCGCGGCGTGGACACCAAGCCGCTGGTCGGCCACCTGGCCGCCTGGAACTACTTCATGAGCGTCAAGAGCCCGGCCAACACCGAGTTCGTGAAGAAGTGGAGCGCCTACGCCAAGGCGAAGAACATTCCCGGCCACAAGGACAAGCCTCTGACCAACGACCCCATGGAAGCGACCTACATCGGCATCAACATGTGGGCCCAGGCCGTGGCCAAGGCCAAGTCCACCGACACCGACAAGGTCATCGCCGCCATGGCCGGCCAGACCTTCAAGGCGCCGGGCGGCTTCACCAGCACCATGGACAAGGAAAACCACCACCTGCACAAGCCGGTGTTCATTGGCGAGGTGAAGGCCGACGGCCAGTTCAACGTGGTGTGGAAGACGCCGGGCCCGGTGGTCGCCGATCCGTGGAGCGACTACATCGCCGAGAACAAGGGCAAGAAGAACGTGCCGGACAAGAAGTAACTCCCCCCTGCGCCGCTGACGCGGCTTCCCCCCTCTCTGGCGCGCCTTCGGCGCTGGGAGGGGGGACGGCAGCTTGGGCCGGCGGAGCCGGACCCTCGCTGCCCCTGGATATGGCGTGTCTGGTGCGCCATCGGGTTTGTTTCTGGGGATTGATATGAAGACTCTTTGGCTCCGCTGTCTGGGGCTGGGGTTGGTGCTGTGGATGTCGCTGGGTGCTGCCCACGCGCTGACCGCTGCCGACGCGCTCGCGCTGGTGGACGGCGACACCGACACCCGCATCGACACCCTCAACCGCCTGGCCGCCGAGCCCGACGAACGCGCGACAGCGCTCATCAAGGCCATGGCCGACGAGGCCGTGCGCGTGCAGGGCGAGCGGGTGCTCATCGCCGACGGCGAAGGCGCGATCGACGCCGTCACCGGCGAGAAACTCGCGGCGTTGCCCGAGGACGCCGGCGACATCATGGTCAACAACCGCCTGCGCAGCGCGATGGAAAACGCGCTGGCCGGCATGGAACTGGTGGGCGCACCGCCCGAGCGCCAGCGCGAAGCGGCCAGCACCCTGCAGCGCACCGCTTTCGAGGAACCCGACACCAGCCAGCTCGCGCTGATCGACAAGGCCCTGGCCGGCGACCTGGACCCGCGCGCCCGCCAGAGCCTGGAGCTGGCCCGCGCCGCCGTGCTGCTGGCCAGCGTTGACCCGGCACAGCGCCTCTCGGCCGCGCAGAAACTCGGCGAAGCCAAACAACCCGTGGTGCGCCCGCTGCTGACGGCGCAGATGGAGAAGGAAGAAGACGCCAGGGTGAAAGCGGCCTTGAAGGACTCGCTCTCCAGCCTGGACACCACGCTGGCCATCGGCAGCGCGCTGGGCCAGGCCTTCACCGGCATCAGCCTGGGCAGCATCCTGCTGCTCGCCGCACTCGGCCTGGCCATCACCTACGGCCTCATGGGCGTGATCAACATGGCGCACGGCGAGCTGATCATGATCGGCGCGTACGCCACCTGGCTGGTGCAGAGCTTCTTCCGCACCTCGCTGCCCGAGTACTTCGACTGGTACCTGCTGGTCGCCCTGCCGGTGGCCTTCATCGCCTCCGGTCTGGTCGGCGCGGCGATGGAGCGCACGGTGATCCGCTTCCTCTACGGCCGCCCGCTGGAGACGCTGCTGGCCACCTGGGGCATCAGCCTGGTGCTGATGCAGGCCGTGCGCAGCCTGTTCGGCGCGCAGAACGTGGGCGTGGAAAACCCCTCGTGGATGAGCGGCGGCATCACCCTGCTGGGCAACCTCGACCTGCCCTGGAACCGCATCATCATCATCGGCTTCGCGCTCGCGGTGCTGCTGGGTGTCACGCTGCTGATCGGCAAGACGCGCCTGGGCCTGTTCGTGCGTGGCGTGACGCAGAACCGCCCCATCGCGGCCTGCATGGGCGTGAACACCGCGCGCATCGACACCTACGCCTTCGCGCTGGGCTCGGGCATCGCCGGCCTGGCCGGCTGCGCGCTGAGCCAGATCGGCAACGTGGGCCCCGACCTCGGGCAGAACTACATCGTGGACTCGTTCATGGTGGTGGTGCTCGGCGGCGTGGGCCAGCTGGCCGGCACGGTGTACGCCGCGCTGGGCTTGGGGCTGCTGAACAAGTTCATCGAAGGCTGGGCCGGCGCCGTGCTCGCCAAGATCGCGGTGCTGGTTTTCATCATCGTCTTCATCCAGAAACGACCCCAGGGCATCTTCGCCATGAAAGGACGCGAGGCATGAGCTCCACGCCCATCACCCCCGTCGTCCTGCCGTCGCACGGCCCGCTGCTCACGCGGGCCGGCTGGAGCGCCTTCGTGGTCGCGCTGCTGGTGGTCTGTGCCGTGGCGCCGCTGCTCAACCTCTTCGTGCCCGAGGGCAGCGCCTTCCACCTCAGCGACTACATGGTGGGCCTGCTGGGCAAGATCATGTGCTACGCCATCTGCGCGCTGGCCATGGACCTGATCTGGGGCTACACCGGCATCCTGAGCCTGGGCCACGGCCTGTTCTTTGCGCTCGGCGGTTACGTGATGGGCATGTACCTCATGCGCCAGATCGGCACCGACGGCAACTACAAGAGCGAGCTGCCCGACTTCATGGTGTTTCTGGACTGGAAGGAGCTGCCCTGGCACTGGGCACTTTCCGACAGCTTCATCGCCACGCTGCTGCTGATCGTTCTGGTGCCGGGCCTGGTGGCCTTCGTGTTCGGCTACTTCGCGTTCCGCTCGCGCATCAAGGGCGTGTACTTCTCCATCATCACGCAGGCGCTCACCTTCGCCGCGCTGCTGCTGTTCTTCCGCAACGAGACCGGCTTCGGCGGCAACAACGGTTTCACCGACTTCAAGCGCGTCCTCGGTCTGCCGCTGGCCACGCAGGGCATGCGCATGACGCTGTTCGTGCTCACCGGCCTCACGCTGCTGGGCTTCTACCTGTTCGCGCGCTGGCTGGTGAAGAGCAAGTTCGGC
Source organism: Hydrogenophaga sp. GW456-12-10-14-TSB4 (assembly GCF_059424305.1). Lineage (NCBI taxonomy): Bacteria > Pseudomonadati > Pseudomonadota > Betaproteobacteria > Burkholderiales > Comamonadaceae > Hydrogenophaga > Hydrogenophaga sp. GW456-12-10-14-TSB4. Next base: position 132,310 of record NZ_JBWKZH010000004.1, read on the forward strand.
CGCTTGCTGCAGGCGGTGCGCGACGCCGAGAGCCGCGTGATGTTCTGCGGCTACAACCCGCTGCCCTACAAGCTCACCATCTGGACCATCTCGGCCGTGATGTGCGGCGTGGCCGGCGCGCTCTACGTGCCGCAGGTCGGCATCATCAACCCGGGCGAGATGAGCACGGCCAACAGCATCGAGATCGCGATCTGGGCTGCGGTGGGCGGTCGCGCCACGCTGATCGGCCCCATCCTCGGTGCCTTCATCGTGAACGGCGCCAAGAGCTGGCTCACCGTGACCTTTCCCGAGTACTGGTTGTACGTACTGGGCGCGCTGTTCATCGTCGTCACGCTGTTCATGCCGCACGGCGTGGTGGGCGTGGTGAAGAAGCTGAGAAAAGGGACACAGGCATGACGCCCGACCTGATGGAAGAAGGCGCGAAGCGCGCCGAACGTGTGGCCACCCTGGCCCGGGGCGGGGCGACCGAGTCCGGCGGCCGGCAGGCCGGATTCTCGCGCCCGGTGGTGCGCGGCGAGGTGGACACCACGCACGGCCGCATCCTGTACCTGGAAGACGTGCACGTGAGCTTCGACGGCTTCAAGGCCATCAACGGCCTGAGCCTGGACATCGCGCCCGGTGAGCTGCGCTGCATCATCGGCCCCAACGGTGCGGGCAAGACCACGATGATGGACATCATCACCGGCAAGACCCGGCCCGACTCGGGCCAGGTCTTCTTCGGCAGCACCATTGACCTGCTGCGCTACCGCGAGGCCGAGATCGCCGCCATGGGCATCGGGCGCAAGTTCCAGAAGCCCACGGTGTTCGAGCACCTGAGCGTGTTCGAGAACCTGGAGCTGGCGCTGGCCACCGACAAGCGGGTGCGGCACTCGATGGTGTTTGCTTTGACGGGCGAGGAGAAGGACCGGCTGGGGGAGGTGCTGCAGACCATTCACCTCAGCGACAGTGCTTCGCGTCTTGCCGGCAACCTCAGCCACGGGCAGAAGCAGTGGCTGGAGATCGGCATGCTGCTGATGCAGGACCCCAAGCTGCTGCTGCTCGACGAGCCGGTGGCAGGCATGACCGATGAGGAGACGGAGCGCACGGCGCAGCTGTTTCTCTCTCTGAAAGGCAAGCACTCGCTGATGGTGGTGGAGCATGACATGAGCTTCATCCGCACCATCTCGGAGAAGGTCACGGTGCTTTGCGACGGTTCGGTGCTGGCGGAGGGGACGCTGGATCAGGTGCAGGCGGATGAGCGGGTGATCGAGGTTTATCTTGGGCGCTGAGTTCGCTTCTTCTTCGTTTTGTTGTTGCTTTCGTGGCTGGCCGGGTCTCGCCCCGGCGGGCGACTCACTTTCTTTTGCTTCGCCAAAAGAAAGTAAGCAAAGAAAAGGCGAGCCGAAGTCCGGGGCCCTTCGGGCTTCCTTGCGCTGCTCGGTGCGCGGGGGAAGTTCGCAAACTTGTCCGCTGCGCGGCCTTCGGACATGCGAACTTCTTTTTCCCCGCACCCCTGCGCTGCTCAGCCCGGCCACACGGCACAGGCGGGATCGGGAACGGACTTCCCTTCAGGCATGCGATTCCCACGGAGGACCAGAACTATGAGCCTGCTCAACGTCAAAGACGTCAACCAGTACTACGGCGGCAGCCACATCCTGCGCAACGTCAGCCTGCAAGCCGAACTCGGCAAGGTGACGGTGGTGCTGGGCCGCAACGGCGTGGGCAAGACCACGCTGCTCAAATCGCTCATGGGTCTGGTGCCGATCAAGAGCGGCGGCATCGAACTCGACGGCACCCCCATCCACAAGGCCACGCCCTACGAACGCGCGCGCCTGGGCGTGGGTTTCGTGCCGCAGGGCCGTGAGATCTTCGGGCGCCTCACGGTGCATGAGAACCTGCTCATGGGCCTGGCGACGAAGAAGGGCAGCACGCCCATCCCGGCTGAGCTGTTCGAGCTGTTCCCGGTGCTCAAGCAGATGCTGGGCCGCCGAGGTGGTGACCTCTCGGGCGGTCAGCAGCAGCAGCTGGCCATCGCCCGCGCACTGGCGGCCGGTCCGAAGCTGCTGATCCTGGACGAGCCCACCGAAGGCATCCAGCCCAACATCATCAAGGACATCGGCAAGGTGATCCGCATGCTGGCGGACCGGGGCAACATGGCCATCGTGCTGGTCGAGCAGTACTACGACTTCGCCGAGGCCCTGGCCGACCACTACCTCGTGATGGAGCGCGGCGAGGTGATCGCCAGCGGCCCGGGCAGCGAGATGCAGGCCAAGGGCATCCGGCAGCTGGTGGCGATCTGAGCCGCAAGGCCGGGGTGGGTGGAAGGATTTGCCGAAAAGGGGGATGATCCGTCCACGCCCCCCGGACAGTGAGGCGGAGGGCGCGGGAACACCGTTTGCCCGCCCAGGCGCATCACTCACTGCGAGAGGACCGCCATGCACACCCCGCATACCCAGCCCGCCCCCGACCAGGCCCTGGCCGAGCACCCGAAGGACTATTCGGACCCGGAGCTCCGGATCTACACCGACGAAGAGGCCGAGGACATCTTCGATTCGGTGGTGCACTACATGCCCCTCATGCTGCCCGCCATGGGCGTGCTGCAGATCTTCATGCTGGCCTTTATCGCCGTCTACATGGCGTGATGAAGGCCGGTGGCGCGTTCAGTCGGCCGTGATCTTGCGGTCGCGAATGATCGCGCCGAAGCGCTGCGAGTCGTCCATGCCGCGCTTGCCGAATTCGGCGGGCGTGAGCGGCAGGGCCTCACCGCCGAGCGCGGTGATGCGCTCCTTCACGCTCGCGGTGGCCAGGATCTTGTTGACCTCGGTGTTGATTCGCGTGATCACGGCCGGTGGCGTGCCGGCCGGGGCGTAGAAGCCGAACACGGTGTCGGCGTCGAAGCCCTTGAGGCCGGCTTCGTCGAGCGTGGGCACGTCGGGGAACAGCGGCGAGCGCTTCAGGCTGCCCACGGCGAGCAGTTTGGTGCGCCCGGCCTTGGCATGGGCCAGGCCGATGCCGGGGTCGAAGTAGTAGTCGATCTGCCCGCCCATCAGGTCGTTGAGCGCGGGCGCCGCGCCCCGGTAGGGCACGTGCACGGTGAACATGCCGGTCTGGGCCTTGAGCATTTCGCCCGCCAGGTGGGGCGAGCTGCCGTTGCCGGCCGAGCCGTAGCTCATGCGGCCGGGATTGGCCTTGGCCATCGCCACCAGTTCCTGCACATTCTTCACTTCCAGCGTGGGCCGCGCCATCAGGTAGACCAGCACGCGCGCGGCGGACGCCACCGGCGTGAGGTCCTTCACCGGGTCGAAGCTCATGCGCGAGAGGTGCGGGTTGACCGACACCATGCCACCCGAGCTCAGCAGCAGGGTGTAGCCGTCGGCGGGCGATTTCGCCACCGCCTCGCCGGCGATGTTGCCGTTGGCGCCGGCGCGGTTCTCCACGATGATGGGCTGGCCCAGCGCGGTGGCCAGGGGTGTGGACACCAGGCGCGCGATCTGGTCCGCCGCACCGCCGGGCGGGAAGCCCACGATGACCTTGAGCGGCTTGTCCGGGAAGGCCTGTGCGAGCGCACCCGTCACCGTGCCCAGGGTGAGCAGGGCGGTGGCAGCGGCACGGCGCCAGGGCAGGGACGACGGGGTGGTCGTGGGGTGCTTCATGGGGGTCTCCTTTGTTGTGAATCGAACGTCAGGGCGTCGAGGCCGGTTTGGCCTTGAGCCGGGGATTGTGTTGCCAGCGGATCGGTTGCGCCTTCACCGGGCGCGCCGGCGCGCCGTGCTGGCGCAGCGCCTGGTCCAGCGCCTTGCCGGCTTCGTCGCTCAGCGCGGCGTGGCGCGCGGCGGCCACGGCCTGGGCGCGCTGGGCGGCGCTGGCCGGGTCGGCCAGCGCGGGCAGGGCGAGGTGATCGATGATGTGCAGCAGGTTGTCCTTGCCGCGCTCGTTGGTGCTGCCGTAGCCTTTGATGAGCCGGCCGCACAGCGCCACCTCGTGCGCGAGCGGGGCGTGCATGGCGGCGAGTTGCACCACGGCATCGACCCAGCGGTCGATCAGCGCCTGCTCGGTGTGGAAGCGGCTGCCCAGCGGGCGCAGGCGCTTGCAGGCGGCCAGGCCGCGCAGCGCCAGCATGCCCAGCACCGAGTGCGTGCCGATCTTCATCGGCAATGCCCAGGGCGCCCGGCCGGCCGCCACGCGTTTCCGGTCCCAGGCCAGCACGCGCTGCGCCAGGCCTTCGGGCAGCATGGCCGCGAATTCGGGCGCGCCCGGCTTGAAGTGGTCGTACACCCGCAGCAGGTCGTCCTGGCCGGCCTTCGTCTCGCCGCGCACGCGCGCCTGGCGGCTGGCGCGGCTCTTGAGGTCGGCCACCAGCACGATGTCGTCGAAGGCCATCCACAGCGCGATCCAGCGCGCCATCTCCACCGTGGTGCGGTGGCCGTGCAGGTTCTTCGGGTCGCCGAGCGTCTCGGCGGCCAGCACGCGACGCAGGCGCAGGGCATAACGTTCGCCGTACGCGGCGTTCTGGTACTCGCAGACGCGCGCATGGCCCAGCGCCATGATGCCGTGCGCCTCCAGCGGGAACTCGCGCCGCAGCGCCTCGGGCAGGGCGGCCTGCGCTGGCGCGGGCGTGGCCGCGTCGGCCGCCAGCACCTGTTCCACATAGGCGGCCTGGGTGCGTTGTGCGTTCACCGCGTCGAAGGCGAGCGCGAAGCCGCGCAGGCTGGCCTTGGCGCCGCCGCCGCTCTCGGCGATCACCGCCTCGTAGTCGCGCCGGGAAAACGGCAGCAGGCCGCTGCCCGCGATCGCGCCCAGCATCACCGCGCTCACCACGGTGCCGGCCTGCTTGGTGAGCGCGGCCATGTCCAGCACGTGGCGCGCGCGGCTGTGGGTGTTCACCAGGGCCAGCAGCTCGGCGTTGTCGCGCCGGCCGTCGCCCATCACCATCTTCTCGCCGGTGGTCAAGGCGCGCGCGGACGAGCTGATCACCAGCGTGTGCGTGGCGGAGGCCAGGCCGTTGGTGATCTGGCGGCCGGTCTCCAGCAGCTCGGAGGACACCAGCGCGTCGAGCCGGCCGGGCAGGGGGTTGAGGCCGAACACCGGCCGGCGCCCGCCCAGGTCGGCCGTGGGCACGGGGAAGACCTCCAGGTAGTAGGTGGTGGCGCCGGTGCGCTGCGCCACACCGGGGATGGACGTGGCCTGCGCCGGGTAGCCCGCGTGGCGCGCGGTGTCCACCAGCCAGTCGGTGAGGATGCCGCCGCCTTCGCCACCGAGGGCGCAGAGCAGCAGGGAGATGGGTTGTTGGGACGTAGGCATGTTCAGGCGGGTTGCAGCAGGCGAACGACGCTGCCGCGCAGGGAATGGATCAGGCGCTCGTGCCAGCGCGGGTTCTGGATCACCTCGGCGCGGTAGAACGACGGGCAGAGCGTCGCCGCGTGCGCGTTGGCGCCGCACAGACCGCAGCCCACGCAGCCGTCGATGACGGTGGCCACCGGATCGACCTTGAGTGGGTCGGGGTTGTCCTTGAGCGTGAGCGTGGGGCAGCCCGAGAGGCGGATGCAGGCGTGGTCGCCGTTGCACACGTCCTCGTCCACGCCGTACTTCACGCGCACCACGCGCCGGCCCTTCTTGAGCAGGCTGGCGATCCAGGGCTTGATGCGGCGCTGGCGCTCCAGCTGGCATTCGCCCTCGGCCACGATCACCTTCAGGCCCTGGAACTCGGTGGTGAAGGCCTCGGTGAGCGTGGCGCGCACCGTGTCCACCTCGTAGGTGTGCACCGTGCGCATCCACTGCACGCCCAGGCCTTTGAGCGTGGTCTCGATGGTCTGGTTGGTGTGGGCCAGGCTCTGCAGCTTGTCGGCGGCGGCCTCCTTGGCCTCGTCGCCGGGGGTGGAGATGATGTCCTGCGTGCCGGTGGCCGAGGTGTAGCCGTTCTTGAAGATCAGCAGCACCGCGTCGTCGCCGTTGAACAGGGCCGACTGCACGCCGGTGAGCAGGCCGTTGTGCCAGAAGCCGCCGTCGCCCATGACCGAGAGCACGCGCCGCTTCATCACCGGCGACACGCCGGCGCGGCTGGCCAGGCTCATGCCGTAGCCCAGGATGGAGTGGCCGAACGAGAAGGGCTCGAAGGTGGCCAGCGCGTGGCAGCCGATGTCGCCCGCGATGTGCACTGGGCCCACGTCCTGCTGCGCGAGCTTGAGAGCCGAGAACACCGGCCGTTCGGGGCAGCCCACACACATGCCGGGCGGGCGCGCGGGCAGCGGCGCCTGCAGCTGCTGCGCGGCTTCCTGGCGGCGGGTCTGGTTGCCCTGCAGCCAGGCGCGCGCGGCGTCGGTCACGGCCTGGGTGGCCGGGTCCTGCAGGTAGCGCCCGATGAAGTGCGCCAGGCCGTTGGCCATCACCTCGGCGGTGTACTCGCCCGCGTTGGGCAGCATGTCCTTGCCGTGCAGCGGCGTCTGGATGTCGCCGCGCCGCAGCAGGGTGGCGAGCTCCTGTTCGATGTACTCGGGCTGGCCTTCTTCCAGCATCAGCACCGCGCGCTTGCCGACGCAGAAGTCGGTGAGCTGCTGCGGCACCAGCGGGCAGGTGACGTTGAGCACCAGCATGGGGATGGCGCTGCGCCCGAAGGCATCGGCCAGGCCGAACTGCTGCAGCGCGCGGATCAGGGTGTTGTACAGGCCGCCCTGCACGATCAGGCCCAGGTCCTGGTGCGCGCCGTCGAAGTGTTCGTTCAGGCCGTGCTCGACGATGTAGCGCCGCGCGGCCGGGATGCGCTCGTCGCTCTTGAGCTTCTCGTGGCGGAAGGTCACCGGCGGGTGGGCCAGGCGGTTGTAGTCGAAGCTGGCCGGCTCCTCGATCAGGTTGTGGCGCGAGAGCGCGGGCTTGACGTTGTTCTTGGCGGTGAAGCTGCCGCGCACGTGGCAGGCGCGGATGCGCAGCTCCATCAGCGCCGGCATGTTCGAGGCCTCGGACAGGCGAAAGCCCTGCTCGACCATGTGCACCATGCGCTCCAGGTCGGGCCGCGGGTCCAGCAGCACCATGCTCGACTTGAGCGCGTAGGCGTGCGTGCGCTCCTGGATCACGCTGGCGCCTTCGCCGTAGTCTTCGCCCACCACCACCAGCACGCCGCCGGTGACGCCCGGCGAGGCCAGGTTGGAGAGCGCGTCGGCCGCCACGTTGGTGCCCACGATGGACTTCCAGGTGACCGCGCCGCGCAGCGGGTAGTGGATGGACGCGCCCAGCATGGCGGCGGCCGAGGCCTCGTTGGAGCAGGCTTCGACGTGCACGCCGAGCTCGTCCATGTAGGGCTTGGCCTGCACCATCACGTCGAGCAGGTGCGAGACCGGCGCGCCCTGGTAGCCGCCCACATAGGCCACGCCCGACTGCAGCAAGGCCTTGGTGATGGCGAGGATGCCTTCACCGTGGAAGGTCTCGCCGTCCCCCAGGCGCAGCGATTCGATTTCCTGGCTGAATGAAACTTCCACGGTGCGGGGTCCTATCGAAACAGGGTGTCGACGAAGGCGGCACCGATGCCGACCTTCTCGTAGTGCGCGCGGCACAGGGCGATGTACTGGTGCACGTCGAAGTAGCCGTTCGACTCACCTTTTTCGTCCAGCCAGATCAGCGGGCCTTCGACGATGAAGAACACCTTCATCGGGTCCTGGTGCTCGTAGGCCACCAGCGTGTGACCCTCGCCCGGGGTCTCGTAGACGAAGTCGCCCGCGGTCGCGGTCCACTCGTGCTCAAGATAACCCCATTTGCCGGAAATCGTATAGGCGAAAACCTGATGCGGGTGGTAGTGGCGGTTGACCAGGCCGGCCTTCTTGGCCATCAGGATGTCGCACCACTTGTTCTGGCTCGGCGAGATCCACAGCGGGCGCGAGGACACGGTCTCGGTGAAGGGCACGTAGAGTCGCTCGTCCTCGGTCGGCGCGTTGGGGATGTAGACCTCGGGCAGGGCGTCGGGCTGGAAGACCTTCTCGATCGGCTTGAGGTCTTTCCAGAATTCACTGGTGGCGAGTTCGGGCATGGCGTGGGGTCCTTTCTTTTTTGCGGGGAGGGGTCAGATGTGCATGCCACCGTCGGCCATGAACACGCCGCCGGTGGAGAAGCTGCTGCCGGCCGAGGCCAGGAACACCACCATGCGCGCGATTTCCTCGGGCTGGGCGTGGCGGTGCAGCGGGATGGCCTCGTTCAGCATCTGCGTGGCGTCGCGACCGACCACGTCGCTCAGGCGGCGCTCGATGTCGTTCTGGAAGCCGTTGGTCGTGGGGCCGGGCGCGATGGCGTTGACGCGGATGCCGCGCGGAGCGACCTCCTTGGCGGCCACGCGCATCAGGCCGATCAGCGCGTGCTTGGAGGTGGCGTAGGCGCTCACGCCGGGGTCGGCGGTGACCCCCATCACGCTGGAGGTGATCAGCACGCTGCCGCCGTCGCGCATGAGCGGCAGGCCGTGCTTGAGCGCGAGGAAGGTGCCGCGCACGTTCACCGCCATCACGGTGTCGAACACGTCGTCGGGGTAGGCGGTGATGGGCACGATCTCGCCGTTGAGGCCGGCGTTGCAGAACAGGAAGTCGATCGCGCCCGCGCGCGCCACGGCCTGCGCCAGGTAGTCCTGCGTCTGGCGGCTGTCGCTCACGTCGGCGGCGCTGGTGCCCACGCGCTCGCCGTGGCCTTCGGCCGCGAGCGCCTGGCGCGCGGCCTCGAGCAGGGCCGGGTCGCGGTCCACCAGGTGCACCGAGGCGCCGCGCGCGAGCAGCTGGCGGGCGGCGGCCAGGCCGATGCTGCCGGCACCGCCGGTGAGCACGCAATGTTGTCCTTCAAAGTCCGACACGGGGGTCCTTTCTGTCCGGGGTTCGGGGTGGGTCATGGCACGGGTCCCCACCAGGCCTCGGCCGTGGGGGCGACCAGCGATTTGGGGATGCAGCCGTGGATGCCCTTGACGCCGTCCACGAGCTGGGTGACCTCGAAGTCCACCACCAGGCTGGCCAGCGCGTAGGCCTCGCCCGTGTCCACGCCCGCGAAGGCCTGCAGCACCTCGACCGCGCGCCGCACCGCGTCGGCGGCGGCGGTGTCGAGGTCTTCGTTCAGGCCCATCACGATGTAGTGGCTGGGCGTTTCGGCCATGGGCCAGGCGAGTGTGCGGCGTGGGTGCAGCACGAATTCCAGCCGGGTCGTCATGGAGGTTTCCAGTGCGGTCAGGTTGACCTCGCCGTTGCCCTGCACGCCGTGGCCGTCGCCGGTGAAGAAGAGCGCGCCCGGCACCTGCACCGGCAGGTACAGGCGCGCGCCGGGCACCAGGTGCTTGAGGTCGATGTTGCCACCGAAGCGCCCGGGCGGGATCGACGACACGCGCGAGGTGGGCGCCACCGCCATGATGCCCATGAAGGGCCGCAGCGGAATGTCCAGCCCCTCGCGGAAGCGGGCGGTGCGGCGCGCCGGGTCGATCGGCAGCACCTGGGTGCGTGGCTCGGGCAACAGGTCGGGCAGGCTGCCAGCGCCGGGCCGCGTGAAGTTGACGCCGTAGTGCGGTGCGCGCGGCTCGACTTCGTGGATGCGCACCTCCAGCACGTCACCGGGTTCGGCGCCGTCGATGTGGATCGGGCCGGTGAGCACGTGCGGCCCGATGTCCTTCGGCACGGTCTTCACGATGTCGCAGATGTCCTGCGCGGCGTCGGTGAGCCCGAGCCCGTGGCGCTCGAAGAAGGCCTCGGGCGCGTCGGGCGGCACGCACAGCGCGTTGACGGTGTCGATGCGCACCGTGGTGCCCGAGGCGATGCGCAGCACCGGCGGCACGTCGGGCGCGAGAAAGCCCCAGACCACCGTCTCGGGGCGCGAGCGCAGATGAGGGCTCATGCGGACACGCCTTCGGTGGCGACGCCGCCCAGGTAGGCGCGCTGCACGGCCGGGTCCTGCGCGAGGTCCTGCGCCGAGCCCTGGCCGACGATGCGGCCGTTCTCCAGCAGGTAGCCGCGGTCGGCGATGCGCAGGCTGCGGCGCGCGTTCTGCTCCACCAGCAGCACGCTCACGCCCAGGGTGCGGATCTGCGCCAGCGCGCGGAACAGCTCGCCCGTCATGATGGGCGAGAGCCCCAGCGAGGGTTCGTCGAGCAGCAGCACACGGGGCTGCGACATCAGCGCGCGGCCGATGGCCACCATCTGCTGTTCACCACCGCTCATGGTCTGCGCCATCTGGCCCATGCGCTGTTCCAGCTTGGGGAAGATGGACAGCACCCGCTGCAGCTGCTCTTTCTCGCCGGCGCGTGCGCGCTTCGCGTGGGCGCCGAGCTGCAAGTTTTCGCGCACGCTGAGCTCGCCGAAGATGCCGCGCCCCTCAGGCACCAGGGCGATGCCGGCTTCCACCACCGCATGGGCGGGCAGGGCGAGCAGGTCCTGCCCGTCGAGCGCGATGCGGCTGCCCGGCAAGGACGGAATGAGGCGCGCGATGCACTTGAGCAGGGTGGACTTGCCGGCGCCGTTGGCGCCCAGCATCACCACCACCTCGCCCGCGCCGATGCGCAGGTCCACCCCTTGCAGCGCCACGTGGTGGCCGTAGCTCGCGCTGGCCTGGCTGACTTCAAGCATCGTCGTCTCCCAGGTAGGCGCGCACCACGGCCGGTTCGGCCAGCGCGGCGGCCGGCGGGCCGTCGGCGATGCGGGTGCCGGCGTTCATGATCACGCAGCGGTCGCACAGCGCGCGGATCGCCTCCATCACGTGTTCCACCATCAGCATGGTGATGCCTTCCTCGCGCAGCGAGCGCAACAGGGCGATGCCGTCCACCAGTTCGGAGGGGTTGAGCCCGGACAGCCATTCGTCCAGCAGCAGCAGGCGCGGCCGCAGCGCGAGCGCGCGCGCCAGCTCCAGCCGCTTCTGGTTGATGTAGGTGAGTTCGCTGGCGGTGGTGTGGGCGAAGTCCGCCATGCCCACGCGCTCCAGCAGCTTCAGGGCTTGCGCGCGCGAGGCGCGCTGAGGCAGGTTCTGCGTGCCGAAGGCCAGACCGGCCTGCACGTTCTCCACGCAGTCCATGGAGCCCAGCACGCGCACGAGCTGGAAGGTGCGGGCCACGCCAGCGCGCGCCACGCGGAAGGCCGGCAGCCCGGTCAGTTCCTGGCCTTGCAGGGTCACCGAGCCGGCCGTGGGCGGCAGCGCGCCCGAGATCAGGTTGATCACCGTGGTCTTGCCCGAGCCGTTGGGCCCGAGCAGACCGACGATCTCGCCCTGGGCGACCGAGAAGTCCACGCCATTGACCGCGACCAGGCCGCCGAAGCGCTTGACCAGGCCGTTCACCTGCAACAGGGGGGCGCTCATGGCTTGCCTCCCTGCAGACGGTCCATCAGGCCCACGATGCCGCGCGGCGCCAGGTAGACGATGACAAGGAAGGTGCAGCCGAGCAGGATGCTGAAGTAGTTCGGGAAGTTGGCCGAGAGGAACTCGAACAGCAGCACCAGCGGGATCACGCCCAGCAGCGGCCCGTGCAGGCGCGCGGCGCCACCGAGCAGCGCCATGATCAGCACCTGGAACGAGACCACCGGGTTGAAGGCGATGGTCGGGTCGATGTAGGTCCAGCGCGGCGCCACGATGGCGCCGGCCAGGGCCATGAACATGGCGCTGATGCCGAACACCAGCAGCTTGGCGAAGGTGGTGTGCACGCCGCAGTGGCGCGCGACCATCTCGTCGTCGCCGATCATGCGCAGCGCCAGCCCCACACGGGAGCGCTTCACCAGCCAGCCCGCGACGTAGACCAGCGCGGCCAGCGCGGTGAGCTGCCAGACGATGTGCTTCTGCTCGATGTCCAGGAACAGGTAGCGCCCGACCGAGCCCGAGTGGTTGGCCTCGTACCAGGTCACGACCTGGCGGATCAGCTCGGCCAGGCCGAAGGTGAAGATCACGAAGTACACGCCGCGCAGCCGCAGCGTGGCCAGGCCCACCAGCAGCGCCACCGCCAGCGCGGCGAGCGCGGCCGTGGCCAGCACCGCCGGCCAGGGCCAGGCCTCGCCGAACACCGCGGCCACGTACACGCCCAGGCCGAAGAAGGCCACGGTGGCCAGCGAGACATAGCCCGTGGGCCCCGAGAACAGGGCCCAAGCCGTGGCCAGCACGGTGAAGATCAGCAGGTTGATCGCCATCGACATGGCGTAACCGCTGCCAAAGAAGGGCAGCAGCGCGCAGGCCGCCAGCCCCGCCACGCCGAGCGTGACGAACACGATGTCGCCGCGCTTCATGCCCCGGCCTTTCCGAACATGCCCGTGGGGCGGATGATGAGGACCAGCAGGAACAGGCCGAAGGTGACCGCGAGCGTGAGGCCGGGTGAGACGAAGGTGGCCACCAGGCTTTCGGTGAGGCCCAGCAGCAGGCCCGCCACCAGGCAGCCCATGAGGTTGCCCACACCGCCCATGATCACGACGATGAGGGCCTTCATGGTGAACACCACGCCCATGGACGCGTTGATGGTGAAGAACATGCTCACCAGCGTGCCGCTGGCGGCCACCAGGCCACCGCCGAGCGCGAACGCGAAGGCGGCGGCCTTGCGCACGTCGATGGCGACCAGCTGGGCCGAGGTGGGCGAGACCGCGACCGCGCGCAGGGCCGTGCCCCGGCGCGTGTGGTGCAGCACCAGGTAGAGACCGACGCCGATCACCACCGCGAAGCCCAGGGCCAGCAGGCGGTTGGCCTTGAGCGGCGAGCCCAGCAGCGTGATCACCTGGCCCAGGTAGTCGTAGTTGTAGTAGTTGCCACCGAAGATCACCAGCACGATGCCTTCGATGACGAACAGCAGGCCGAAGGTGGCCAGGATGCTGTCCACCTCCAGCGCTTCGCTGGTCCTGGCGCGCCGCACCAGCGGCGTGAGCAGCAGCTGGTAGAGCAGCCAGTTCAGGGCGAAGGCGGCGGGCGCGATCAGCAGCAGGCCCAGCAGGGGGCTCAGCGCGAAGGTGGTGAAGAGGGCGTAGGCGGCGAAGGCGGCGGCGACCAGCATCTGGCCGTAGGCCAGGTTCATGATGCGCGCCACCCCGTACTGCAGCGTGAGGCCCATTGCGATCAGGGCGTACACACCGCCCAGCGTGAGCCCGTTGAGCAGGGCGTCGATCAATGCCATGGAGCGTTACCGTGGGAGAAAGGAAAAAGGCGAGCCGCCCGCCACGTCTGCGCGTGGATCGGGCGGTGCCGGCAAGGCGAGGAAAGGCTTATGGCTTCCAGGCGGGCTTGGGCAGCGCGACCGGCTTCACGCCGATGGCGTTGGCCGGCGAGACCGGCTGGAACTGGCCGTTCTGCCACTGGCCGACCGAGGAGGCCTCGCTCCAGATGCGGTTCTTCAGCGTGACCGGGCCGATCACGGTGTTGAAGCCGCCCTTGCCGATCTCGGCCGAGACGGCCTTGCGCTCGATGCTGTTGGCGCGCTCGATCGCCTGCTGCAGCACCTGCAGCGTGGCGTAGGTCACCGCGCTGCCGTTGTAGTCGGCCTCCTTCTTGAAGATTTCCAGGTGGCGGGCGCGGTAGGCCTTGGTCACCGGCAGTTCGGGGCTCACGCCGCCCAGGCCCAGCACGCCTTCGGCATTGGCGCCGAAGCGGTCCTTGAAGACCGGGAACACGGTGCCGATGGCGGTGTAGAACAGCTTGGGGTTGAAGCCCACGGCGCGCGCCTGGTCGGTCAGCGCCAGGGTGTCGGGTGGGTAGCTGAAGGCCAGGAAGACCTCGGGGTCGCGGCGCTTGACTTCGTTCAGGATGGACTGCAGATCCTGCGAGCCCAGCGGGTAACTCTGGTCGTAGACGACGTTGAAGTTGCCCTTCTTCAGGCCGTCGCGCGCGGCCTTGGACAGTTCCACGCCGAACTGGTCGGCCACGTTGACGATGGCGACATCGCCCTTGATCTTGCCTTCGCTGCGCAGCCGCGTGAGCAGGTCGATCACGCCGTTGGCGTAGTCGGTGGAGGTGAGCGTGAAGAAGAAGGTGTTGGGCCAGCGTTCGCGCAGTTGCGGAATGCGGTCCGTGATCATGGTGGTCGTCAGGTGCGGGTAGCCGTGGCGGTCCAGGATGGGCGCGACCGCGAGGTTCATCGCCGTGCCCCAGGGCGGCAGGATGAAGTCGACCTTGTCCTGGTTGACCAGGCGCTCGACGGCGCGCACGCCTTCCTCGGAGCTGCTGCGGTCGTCGTACTCGACGAACTTCACCGGCACGCGCTTGCCGTTGATGAGCATGCCACCGGACTTCTCCAGGTCCTGCTGCCACAGCTGGTAGTTCGGCAGCACGGTGGTGCTGGCACCACCCGCGTAGGGGCCGGTCTTGGAAATGGCGTAGCCGATGCGGATCTCGGTCGGGTCGGCGGCGTGGGCGGGCAGGGCCGCCAGGGCGCACAGGGTGGCGGCCACGGCCATCCCGATCAGGGTGGTCCTCTTCTTCATGCTTGTCTCCGGTGGGTGTTGTTGTTGAGTCGCGGAGTTTCACGGTCTGTCACATATTCGGCAATAAGATCAGGGGGATATCGAATATCAATGCCATGCATATCAACGACATCGACCTCAACCTGTTGCGCCTGTTCGCCGCGATCTACCGCGCCGGCAGCGTGAGCCGCGCCGCCGAGCAGGTGGGCCTGACGCAGCCGGCCGCCAGCCACGGCCTGGGCCGCCTGCGGCTGCTGCTGGAAGACGCGCTTTTCGTGCGCACGCCCGGCGGCGTGAAGCCGACGCCGCGCGCCGAGCGCCTGGCGGGCGCGGTGCAGAACGCGCTGGCCATCGTCGAGCAGGCGATCAACGAGTCCACCGGTTTCGACCCGCAGCGCTCGCGCCGGCTCTTTCGCCTGCACATGAGCGACATCGGCGAAAACCGCTTTCTGCCCGAGCTCATGGTCAGCCTGCAGCAGCTCGCGCCCGGTGTGCGCGTGGCCAGCCGCCCGGTGGCCCACGCGCAGCTGGCCGATGCGCTGGACACCGGGGTGATCGACTTCGCCTTTGGTTTTCTGCCCCAGGTGAAGGAGACGCAGCGCACCGAGCTGCTGCGCGACCGCTACGTGGTGCTGATGCGCGCCGGCCACCCCATGCACGCGCCCTTGAAGCGCCTGAAGGGGGCGGCGCAGCTCAAGGCGCTGCAGAAGCTGGAGTTCGTGGGCGTGCGCTCGCACAGCGACACGCTGCGCATCCTGGAGCAGACCGGCCTGCAGGACCGCCTGCGCCTGACCACCGAGCACTTCATGGTGCTGCCCTCGATCGTGAGCGCGACCGACCTTTGCGTGGTGATGCCGGGCAACATCGCGCGCGGCTTCGTGGCCTCGGGCGGTTGCGTGATGGTGCAGCCGCCGTTCGTGGACTGCAACTTCACGGTGTCATTGCACTGGAGCCACCGCTTCGAGAGCGACCCGGACAACCGCTGGTTCCGGGAGCAGGTGGTGCGCCTGTTCTGCGAACTCTGAGGCGCGCTCAGGCGGCGGGCTGGGCCGCGGTGCCGGTCAGGCTTTCGGGACTGGGCGGCTTGTAGCCGGCCGACAGCGAGACGCCGCCCGGCGGCGTCTGGCCGCTGTTGGTGTGCTCTCCCAGGCGGGTGATGGGCGCGGTGGTGTGGAAGCGCGCGCGCAGCGCTTCCACGCGTTCCTGCAGCGCCGGGTAGCTGCTCATGCGCTCGCTGTAGCGCTGCAGCACCTGGTGCGCCGATTCGATCAGCTTGGCGTTGCCGGTGCGTTCGCCGGCCTCGAGCAGCTGTTCCACCGTGCCCTGCGGGTCGCCCTTGAGGCTCAGGGCCATGGCGTCCTGCGAGATGCGCAGCACCTGGGCGTGGGCGGCGCGGATGCGGTCGGCGTGCGCGCTCTCGCCGCCAGCCGCGCAGGCCAGCAGCTCGGTCATGGCGCGGCTGGTGCCGAAACGCAGCGCGAGCTTGTCCACCGCGCCTTCGGCGTCCTGCATGGGCAGGGAGCGCATCGCGAGCCGGCCCATCAGGGCGAGCAGGTTGCAGGCGGATTCGAAGTCGAAGTCCGGCGTGAGCACGCTGTCGGTCAGGCGGCGCACGTCGTCAACGGCGCGCGTGGTGTTCTGCTGCTGCAGCGCGAGCAGGCTCTCGGCCATGGCCAGCAGGCGGTGCGGCCGCGCGGGGGCGTGGCTGCGGTCGCGCAGCCGGGTGAGCTGGTCCACCGTGCGCTGCAGGCCGCGCGCGTCGTTGTTGTCGAGCCGGGCGAAGGCCAGCAGCAGCAGGGCCTGGGCGTCGTACATCTTGGAGTCCAGGCCCAGGCGCGTGGCGCGGTCGAGCAACTCCACACCGACGCTGCGCTCGCCGGTGTAGTAGGCCAGCATGCCGTGCTTGAGCAGGCGGCTGATGGACGAGGGCGTGAGGCGCGTGGCCATCTCGTAGGTGGTGAGCGCGCTCTGGAAATTGCCCAGCTCGAACTGCGCGCGGCCCATCACGTCGTAGGCGTCGGCGTAGGCATCGTCGTCGCGGATCAGGCTCTCCAGCGTGGTCACGGCCTTGGCCGGCTGACCGCTTTCGAGCTGCGCGCGCGCGACGCCCAGGCGCGCCCAGGGCAGGGTCTTGGCCTCGATCACCGCCTGGTACAGGGTCTGCGCCTCGTCCACGCGGCCGCCGCGCAGCATCAGTTCGGCGCCGATGCGCGCGGCATAGAGCCAGTAGGCCTGGCGCGACTCGAAGCGGATCTGGCACAGGTCGGCGGCGCGCTCGAAGTCCTGCGCGTCGATGGCGCTGAAGATCTCCTGCAGCGACTGTTTGCGCATGCGCGCCTGCACGATGCGGTGGGCCAGGCGCGCGGCGGTGTGGGGCTTGAGCAGGTAGGCGTCCAGCGCCGATTCGGCGGCCTCGGCCACGCTGGCGTAGGAGGCCTCGGCCGTGAGCATCACGAACACGGTGTGAAAGGGCAGCAGCTGGTTGCGGCGCAGGTCATCGAGCAGGTCCTGGCCGGAGCCGGACTCGCGCTCGAAGCGCTGTTCGCAGATGACCACGTCGAAGCTCGCCATCTCCAGCTTGCGCCGCGCGTCGGTCAGGCGCGAGCACTGCACGACGGTGCCCACGCCCAGGTCGCGCAGTTGCGAGACCAGGATGGAGCGCGATTGCAGGTTGCCCTCGATCACGAGCGCGTGGGCGTCGTGGAGCTGGTTGGGTGCGGAAGGCATGAACGGACGCAAAAGGGGCAATGTCAGGATTCTGCCCAGCGCCACGCACCATGATGGGGAGAAGAAGGCGGCGATTCCGGTGCTTTTCGGGCAGCGGACGAACGGTCGCCCCCGGGCCGGGGGTCAGCGCAGGTAGGAGCGCAGGGCGGCCACCACCGCGGCCACGTCCTCGTCGCGCTGGGCCGGCTCGACCGCATCGGGGCCCAGGTGTTCGCGGATGTGCCCTTCCAGCACCTCGGCCATCAGGCCGTTCACGGCGCCGCGCACGGCCGCGATCTGCTGCAGCACCGCGGTGCACTCGGCCTCGCCCGAGAGCGCCCGCTCCAGGGCCTCGGCCTGGCCCTTGATGCGCCGAACGCGCGCCAGCAGCTTCTTTTTCCCGGTGATCGTGTGGGCCATCGAGGGGGTGTTTCCTGCAGATGAATATACTGGGGTGGAGTATATTGAATTCGACAGGATACCGACATGAACCACTCGCACGCCCTGCCGGGCTGGCGGCATTCGCACGTTTTTGGTGAAGGCAACCCGCTGGCCGAACGCAACACGAAATGGGCGGTGCTGCTCACCGCCGCGATGATGGTGGCGGAGATCGCGGGCGGCTGGATCTACAACTCCATGGCCTTGCTGGCCGACGGCTGGCACATGAGCTCGCACGCCCTGGCGCTGGGCCTTTCGGCGGCGGCCTATGTGGCGGCGCGGCGGCTTTCGGGTGACGGCCGCTTCGCGTTCGGCACCTGGAAGATCGAGATCCTGGGCAGCTACAGCAGCGCCATCCTGCTGGTGCTGGTGGCGCTGTTCATGCTCTACCACTCGGTGGAGCGCCTGCTGGCGCCGACGGCCATCCACTACGACCAGGCGATCGCCATCGCGGTGGTGGGCCTGCTGGTCAACCTCGCCTGCGCCTGGCTGCTGCGCGGCGGCCATGGGCATGACCACGGTCACGACCATCACCACCACCACGGCGATCACGCCGCACCGCAGGACCTGAACCTGCGCGCGGCCTACCTGCATGTGGTGGCCGACGCGGCAACCTCGGCACTGGCCATCGTGGCATTGTTCGGCGGCAAGCTCTGGGGCGCGGCCTGGCTCGACCCGGTGATGGGCATCGTCGGCGCCGGGCTGGTGGCGGCCTGGGCCGTCGGCCTGCTGCGCGACTCGGGGCGGGTGCTGCTGGACGCGGAAATGAGCGCGCCGGTGGTGCAGGAGATCCGCGACGCCATCGCGGCCGGCCCGGTGCGGGCCGAGCTGTGCGACCTGCACGTCTGGCGCGTCGGGGCGGACCAGTACGCCTGCATCGTGTCGCTGGCGACGGCCGAAGCCGCCGGCCCGGACGACTTCAAGCGCCTGCTGCGGGTGCACGAGGAACTGGTGCACATCTCGGTCGAGGTGAACCGGGTGCCGGCCGCCGCCTGACGCCGGCGCGGCGCGGGGTCAGACCCGCCAGATGCGCGGTGGCACGGCCGACAGCCCCCAGGCCTCGGTGCGCAGCGCGGCCCAGACGCGCTGGAACAGCGCCATCAAGGGCTCCACCAGGGGCGCGACGGCGCGCAGCACCAGCATCTGCGGGTTGGGGCAGGTGGCGCCGGCCTGCACGCCCTCGAGGTCGCCTTCCAGTTGCGCGCGCACGGCTTCCAGCAGGTGCTCGCGCCGCTCGCGCGTGAGCGGGGTGCCGCAGGCCAGCCACAGCGTGCCCAGGCAGCGCTGGCCGGCCAGCCCCAGGGGCGATTCGAGCAGGCGGGTGTCGGCCGCGTCGATGCGCGAGCGCTCCAGCCACAGGCCCGGGATTTCCAGGTGCTGGGTGAGGCTGCCGCGGTCGAAGGGCTGGCCGGCGGTGGGCAGGCCAAGCGCGCACACGTCCCAGCCGATCAGTTCGGCCTCTTCGGCCAGCGTGGCGCGCAGCGTGTTCTGCGCCAGGCAGCCCGGGTAGGCGATGGCTTCGAGCGGCAGCCATTCGAGCCGCGCGCCGGCCTCCAGCGCGAGCTCGACCTGCTGCGTGGCGGTCGGGCCGTCCGAGCGGTAGAAGCGCGTGGCGCCCGGCGTGGAGAGCAGGCCGTGCGCCTGGGCGCCCGCGCGCACGCGCAGATCCAGCGTGTCGCCGCCCACCAGCCCGCCGGGCGGGTGCACCACCACGTTGTGGCAGATGCCCTCGCCCTCGGGGTACAGGCTCTTGAGGATGCGCAATGGCCCGGTGTGGGCGTGCTGCAGCACGGTGCGCTGGGCGTCGTCGCGGCGGTAGTGGAGGTCGAGTTGGGCGTGCCAGGGCATGCGGCGAGTTTACGGGGCGGTCCGCTTCGTTCAGGTTTTCCAGAAGCCCCGGTGCGGCTCGCTCGCTTCGTCCAGCAGCGCCGGGCCGATGCATTCGATGGGGTGGGGCGAAGCTGCGAACACGTCGCGGCACGACAGCTCGGCGTCGCGTTGCTCGGCGCGTTCGCCGCGGAAAACGCGCAGGCTCACGGCGTCGATGCCGAACACCACGCGCCCGATGTTGCTCCAGAAGATCGCGCCCGCGCACATCACGCAGGGCTCGGCCGACGAGTAGAGCGTGGCGCGCGCGAGCGTCTCGCGGTCCACCACCGGGCTGAGCTGGCGCACCGCGTTGGTCTCGGCGTGGCCGGTGCAGTCGCCGGTCTCGCCGGTGCTGCACCAGGCCTCGGCGAGCACGCGGCCGTCGTCGGCGATCACCACCGCGCCGAAGGGGCGGTTGCCCCGCTCGCGCGCCACGCGCGCCCAGCCGATGGCCTGGCGCAGGTAGGCGCCGTCGCGCTCGTTCAGGGGGGCCGTTGTCATGCCTTGAGCACCCGGTCGCCAGCGGCCGGCAGCATGGCGCGGTTGAACACACCCTCCACACTGGGGCGGGCCTTGAGGCCGAACACGTCCACGACCTCGTCCACCTGTTGTTCGAGCGTGCGCTTGAAGACATCGCCCAGGCCGTGGCTGCGCGTGTCGGCGGCGGCGATGTAGCGCTGCGTGATGCGCCAGCGTTCGAGCTCGACGGCTTCGTTGAGGATGGGTTCGCGCAGCTTGGTGGCGGCGATCGCGGCGACGGGGTCGGCCATGCTCTCCTGGATGGCGCGGTTGGTGGCGCGCAGGAAGCCGGCCACGGCAGCGGGGCTCTGCGTGATCATGGCGTTGCTCGCGAGGATGGCATTGCCGTACAGGTTCACGCCGGCGCTGGTGTATTCGAGGATGGAGAGCTCGTCGAGCTTCATGCGCGCGAACAGCGAGACGGCGGAGTCGTGGAAGTAGGTGGCGCCGTCCACGTCGCCGCGCACGACGACGTTGTCGCGCGAGGCGAAGTCGGTGGTGGACCACTGGAAGAGGTCGCTCTTCACGCGCAGCTTGCGCGCCACCATGGGCCAGGCGCGGCGGGTGGACTCGACGGCGGCGGCCGCGATCTTCTTGCCTTCGAGGCTGCGGAAGTCGGTGGTGATGCCCCGGTCCTTGCGGCCGATGATCGCAAATGGTGCGCGGTTGTAGTACTGGTACACGGCCTGCACCACGGGGGTGCCGGTCTGCGCGGCCTGGAATTCGATCAGCGAGCTGATGTCGCCCAGGCCCATCTGGTACACGCCGCTGGCGATGCGCGTGATGGAGGCGACCGAGCCGGAGCCCACGTCGATGCTCACATCCAGGCCTTCGTCTTTGTAGTAGCCCTTGCTCTGGGCGAGGAAGAAGGGCGAGGTCTGGCCGGTGATGCGGAAGTCCAGCGTGAACTTGACGGGGGTGAGCTTGGGCGAGGCCTGGGCCCAGACGGTGGGTGCGGCGAGGGCCGAGACGGCGGCGGCGGAAGAGGAGGCGAGGAAGTGACGGCGTTGCATGGCAAGGCTCCGGAGGGTGGGCTTGTTCCACTCCCGCAGGCCGTTGGTGCGGCCACGGGAGACGTACAAGAGCAATTTCCGGGCGGGTGGTGTGGGGCTCACCCGCTGAACGCTTCTACTCTGCGAGGTGCCGGTATGCACGAGGCATGCCAGCCCGGTGTGGCCTGTCTTTTGCTAGCATGCAAGGCCAGAGTAGAAGCGTTCAACCCCGTACAAGGCGGGGCGGGAAATTGCTCTTGAGAACCACCCCTCGAGCCATTTCTTTCAGGAGCGCCTTCACCATGCTGGTCACCCAACAGCCCGTCTTCCGCCGTTACTGGCACGCCGTCATGCCGTTGACGATGCTGGCCGACGGCCCCAAGCCGTTCACCCTGCTGGGTGAAAACATCGTTCTCTTTCTCGACGAGCACGGCGAGCCGGCCGCGCTAAAGGACCGCTGCTGCCACCGCACCGCGAAGCTGAGCAAGGGCTGGTGCAAGAACGGGAACCTGCAGTGCGGTTACCACGGCTGGGTCTACAACCGGACGGGCCGCGTGATCCAGATTCCGCAGTACCCGCCGGAGCGCGAGATTCCCAAGGACTACGCCACCACGGCGTACCACTGCACGGCGCGCTACGGTTACGTCTGGGTGGCGCTGGAGGACCCGGTGGCGGAGATTCCCGCGATTCCGGAGTTCGAGGCCAAGGGCTGGCGCACGATCTTCCAGTTCTACGAGACCTGGAACACGAGCCCGGTGCGCGCGCTGGAGAATTCGTTCGACAACTCGCATTTCAGTTTCGTGCACCGCGCGACCTTCGGTGTGGCGGCCTCGCCGGCGCCGAGCAAGTACGAGCTGGTGGAGAACGAGGCCGGGTTTTATGCCGAGACGGTGATCGACGCGGTGAACCCTGAGAAATTCCAGCGCATCAGTGGGGTGAAGGACCCGATCACGCAGCGGCACATGCGCAACGCCTATTACCAGCCGTTTTCGCGCCGGCTGGACATCGAGTACCCGAGCGGGGTGCGCCACGTGATCATCAATGCGTTCACGCCGATCGACGATGGGCGCATGCAGTTGTGCCAATGGCTGTTCCGCAACGACACGGAGGCGGATTGTCCGGCGCAGATGCTGATCGATTTCGACGATGAGATCACGCGGGAGGACAAGGACATCCTCGAGTCCACCGACCCGGACGCGGTGGTGGATCTGCGGCGGCGGGGTGTCGAATATTCGATGGACTCCGATCGGCCTGGGATCCTGATTCGCCGGCGGTTGATGGCGCTGCTTTCCTCTGCTGGGGAGGTGGAGGTGCATCGCTGAGGGTTGCTGGCCTGGGCTTCTTCGCTGTCGGCTGGTGTCCCCCCGTTCTCCGGCGCCTGCTCGCGGGCGTCTGCCCGGGTCCGCAGAGACCCCTTCGTCAACACGACCCCTGGCGCTCAAGCTCTGTGGCAACCGCGAATGGGGCGCCTGCGCCCGGGGGGAGCACCATCCGCCGAGAGGTCGACCGGAGCCCGCCTGCAAGGGGACAGAAACCTCTTGCCTGCGTGCCTGCACCGCACTCTCGACGGTGGGTGGGGTTGACGGGCGCAGGCGCCCCATTCGCGGTTGCCACAGAGGCTGAGCGCCTGTCTGGTGTTGACGCGAAGGTGTTGGCCTGCCCGGGTGGACGCCCGCGAGCAGGCGCCGGAGAACGGCAGCCACGCCCACCGGCAGCGAAGAAGCGGTGGCGCGAAACCCGCCGAAACCGAAAGACTCAGCGAGAAGCCCAGAACCCCTGATGGGGCTCCAGCATCTCGGCCTCCAGCGAGGGCACAGGCCCGATGACCTCGATGGCCTTCTGCCCCCGCGCAAGAACCTCACGGCAGGGCAAGGACAGTGTGGGGTTCTCCTCGTGGCTGCCGGTCAACGCCAGCAAGGCTTCCTCACTCGCCCCATAGACCACCCGCCCGATGTTGGCCCAGTACAGCGTGCCCGTGCACATGGCACAAGGCTCGAACGTCGTCACCAGCGTGCAGCGCGCGAGGTACTCGCCGGGATAGTTGTCGGCCGCCACGCGGGCCAGCGTCGACTCCGCGTGGTTCACCGTGTCGATGTTGCCCTGCTCGGCCAACACGGTCTCCCCATCCGGCGCCACCAGCAGCGCACCGAACGGGTGCCGGCCCATGCTCGCCGCACGCCGCGCCACCTCATTGGCGCGGCGCAGGTGCTTTGCCACCTGATCAGGTTTCATGTGTTCTGCGAGCCCCGGTGCGCCCAGCCCGTGGTGTGCTTCTCGACGAAGCTGAACAGCTCGTACATGGCCATCGCCATCGCGCCCACCACCAGCAGACCGCTGAACGCCAGACCCATCTGCATCGACGAACCGGCCGAGATCAGCAGATAACCGATGCCCTCGTTCGACGCCGTCATCTCCGACACCGTCGTGCCCACGAAGGCCAGCGTGATCGCCACCTTCAGCGAACCGAAGAAGTAGGGCATGGAACGCGGCAGGCCCACCTTGGTCAGCACGTCCCAGCGCTTGGCGCCCAGCACGCGCAACACGTCCTCCAGCTCGGGCTCCAGCGTGGCCAGGCCGGTGGCGATGTTCACCATGATGGGGAAGAACGAGATCAGGAACGCCGTGAGAATGGCCGGGCCCACGCCGATGCCGAACCACACCACCAGGATCGGCACGAAGGCCGCCTTGGGCAAGGCGTTGAACGCCGTCATCAAGGGATAGACCGCCGCATAGGCCAGGCGCGAGCTGCCGATGAGGAAACCCAGCAGCACGCCGACCACGATCGCGATGCCGAAGCCCGCCATCGTCACCCAGAAGGTGCGCCAGGCGTGGCCCATGATGGTCGTCTTGTGCTCCATCGTCTGTTCCCAGATCCGCGAAGGGCTGGGGAAGATGAACTCGGAGACGCCGAAGGCGCGGATGACGATTTCCCAAAGAAGAACGATGGCCACCAAAAGGATCAGCGGCGACCAGCGTTCCAGGTGCTTGTTGTGCATGTGTCCGCTCCTGCTCACTGGTTGATCACGGTGCCGGCCTTGCGCATGGCGCCGATGTGGCCGCGCAGCTCGTGCACGATGTCGGTGAAATCCTTGGTGTAGGTGACCTCCAGGTCCCGCGTGCGCGGGATCGGGATGTCGCGCTGCACCACGAAGCGGCCGGGGCTGCGGCTCATGCAGTAGACCGTGTCGGCCAGGAAGACCGACTCGCGCAGGTCGTGCGTGACCAGGATGACGTTGAAGCGCTGCGCCTCCCAGAGGTCGCGCAGCGTGCACCACAGCTCTTCGCGCGTGAACGCATCGAGCGCGCCGAAGGGTTCGTCGAGCAGCAGCATCTTGGGCTCGTGGATCAGCGCGCGGCAGATGCTGGCGCGCTGCTGCATGCCGCCCGAGAGCTCCCAGGGAAACTTCTTTTCCATGCCGCCCAGGCCCACGCTGGCCAGCAGCTTCTTCGCGCGCTCTTCGTATTCCTTGCGCCGGTCCTTGAACTGGCTGCGGAAGGGCTCGACGATTTCCAGCGGCAGCAGGACGTTGTCCAGCGTGGTGCGCCAGGGCAGCAGCGAGGGGGCCTGAAACGCCATGCCCGAGATCTTCAGCGGGCCGGTGACCGGCTGGCCGTCGATGCGGATCTTGCCCATGCTGGGCATCTTCAGCCCGGTGGTGAGCTTCATGAAGGTGGACTTGCCGCAACCCGAGGGGCCGACGATGGCGATGAACTCACCCCGTTTGACCTTGAGGTTGATGTCTTCCACGGCGAAGACGTTCTTGGCCAGCAGATCGTCGTTGTAGGCCAGCCAGACCTTGTCGAAATCGACGAAGGCCTGGTCGCTGGAGGGTTCTTGCATGGGGTCTTCCTGAAAAAAGGCCAGCCGCCGTGGGGTGGCTGGCCTGGGCCAGAGGCGCGGACGGTGGTCTTATTTCTTGGCCGGCGGCAGCACGTTGAGCTCGGCGGCGGTGGGCAGCATGCTGCCGTTCCACACGGTGCTCGGATCGATGCGGGTCTTGGTGCCGTAGGCGTCGGACACTTGCGAGGCCATCAGGCTCATGCGGCCGGGGTTGATCTGGCCGAAGCCTTCCTTGCGCGCGTCGGGGCTGGCCACGACCGAGTCGATCGCCAGCACTAGGCGGCGGGTTTCGAGCGGCACGTTGATGATGCCGTCGCGGGCCTTCACGGTCTCGATGCTGGCGGCCGGGTTGGCCATGACTTCCTTGGCGCCCTTGGCGAAGGCGGTCAGGAAGGCTTTCACGGCGGCCGGGTTCTCCTTGATCATCTTGGGCGTGGCGATGATCACGTTGCCGTACAGCTTCACGCCGTAGTCGGCGTAGGGCATGATGACCACGTCCTCGGTCTTCACGCCGCGCGCTTCGAGGTTGAGCAGCGAGGTGAAGGAGAAGCCGGTGATGGCGTCGATGTCGCCGCGCACCAGCATGGTTTCACGCAGCGGCGGGTCCATGGAGGTCCAGGCCACGTTGCTCACGTTGTTGGCCTTCTGGAAGATCGGGAAGGCCTTGCGGCCGGCGTCGAACACCGGCGCGCCCAGCTTCTTGCCGTTGAGGTCGGCGGGCTTGGTGATGTTGGCCTTCTTGAGCGCGAGCACGGCGGCCGGCGTGTTGTTGTAGACCATCATCACGGCCACCGGCTTGTTGGGGGCGTCCGGGTTGTTGGCGTGGAATTCCATCAGGGCGGCCATGTCGGCGAAGCCCATGTCGTAGGTGCCCGAGGCCACGCGGGTGACGGTGCCACCCGAGCCGTTGCCGGCGTCGATGGTCACGTCCAGGCCGGCGGCCTTGAAGTAGCCCTTGGCGGCCGGTTGCAGGAACAGCGCCGCGGGACCTTCGAAGCGCCAGTCAAGCTGGAATTTGACGGGCGTCTGCGCGTGGGCGCTGCTGCCGAAGGCGGCGGCTGCGGCCAGGGCAGCGGTGGTCTTGATGAAGTGGCGCTTGTTCATGGATTCTCCTGTGTTGGGCGGGTTGCAGGGATTGCTCAGTCGTCACCCGGGCATGCCTTGTCATCAGCAATAAAGGTGCCAGCGGCGCGCATGCGTCAAAAAGGCGCCGAGGCGCCTTTTGAGCACAGAATGTGTATACAGATTCTTGTCCGGGAGCCGGGGTGCGTCATCAAGACTAACCCTGAATGGTGCGCACCACATCGGGGCTTGCACCATGTTCGGGCGTGGTTCGCCCATGAAAAAGGCCCCCGGAGGGGCCTTGTTGAAAAGCGGGAGGCGGTCAGTGCGCTTCGGCGTGCTTGGCCGCTTCGATGGCGGCGCTGGTGTCGCCCCGGCTGCCGTTGAAGTAGAGGTTGAGCGCGACGGCGCTGATGGAGGCCAGCAGGATGCCGGATTCGATCAGCGGGTGGATGGCGTGCGGCATCCACTGTTTGAAGTTGGGCGCCACCAGCGGGATCATGCCGAAGCCGATGGACACGGCGACGATGAAGAGGTTGTTGCGGTTGCCCTTGTAGTCCACGCCGGCCAGGATGCGGATGCCGGTGGCGGCGACCATGCCGAACATCACCAGGCCCGCGCCGCCCAGCACGAAGGTGGGCAGGGACTCGACCAGCGCCGCCATCTTGGGCAGCAGGCCCAGCACGATGAGGATGACGCCGCCGGCCACGCAGACGAAGCGGCTCTTGACGCCGGTGACGCCGACCAGGCCCACGTTCTGCGAGAAGCTGGTGTAGGGGAAGGTGTTGAAGATGCCGCCGATGAGGGTGCCCAGGCCGTCGGTGCGCAGGCCGGCGGTCAGCGCCTTCTGGTCGATCTTGCGGTCGGTCATGTCACCGAGGGCGAGGAACATGCCGGTGGACTCGATCATCACCACGATCATGACCAGGCTCATGGTCAGGATGAGGATGGGGTCGAAGATGGGCATGGCGATTTCGAAGGGCAGCACCAGGTCGAACCAGTTGGCGTGTTTGACTTTCTCGAATGTCATGAGGCCGGTGGCGGCGGCGACCACGGCACCGACGACGATGCCCAGCAGCACCGAGATGTTGGCGATGAAGCCGCGCGCGTATTTGGCGATGAGCAGGATGGCGGCGAGCACGATGGCGGCGATGGCGATGTGCGCGGGCTGCGCGTAGACGGGGTTGGGCACGCTGCTGGCGATCGACAGGCCTTTGGGCATGTCGGGCACCAGGCCTTTGGCGGTGGCTTCGTTGACGGTGTGCAGCCAGGTGATGTGTTCGGTGTTGGGGACAAAGGGGCTGGTGGCGCCGACGGGGTTGCCGAAGATCCAGTTGATGCCCACGCGCATGAGGCTGATGCCGATGACCGCGATGATGGTGCCGGTGACCACGGGCGGGAAGAAGCGCAGCATGCGGCTGACGATGGGCGCGATGAGGATGGAGACGATGCCCGCGCCGATGATGGAGCCGAAGATGAGGCCCGCGCCCTGGATGCCGGGGTTGCTGTTGGCCATGGCGACCATGGGGGCGACGGAGGCGAAGGTGACGCCCATCATCACGGGCAGCTTGATGCCGAACCATTGGGTGGCGCCGAGGGCCTGGATGAGGGTGACGAGGCCGCAGCAGAAGAGGTCGGCCGAGATGAGCATGGCGACCTGTTCGGGGCTGAGCTTGAGCGCGCGGCCCACGATGAGGGGGACCGCGACGGCGCCGGCGTACATCACCAGGACGTGTTGCAGACCGAGCGCGGTGAGTTTGCCGGGGGGCAGGACTTCATCAACCGGGTGGACGGAGGTGGACATGGGGACTCCTTGAGAGGGCGTGGTTCGGCGTCAATGCATGCAAAACTGTATACAGATTATGTGTACTAGTGGATTTTGGGCGGCCTAGGGGAAACCCGGTTTCGGACCGGCGGCTTTGTGTTTCATCGGTGGTTTTCCTTGCCGTTGCACCGGCCGCCGGCGCCGAGGGGGCGTGGCTCCGCGACTGTCCCCCGGACCGGCTTCGCCGGTCCTCCTCCTTTACGTCGCTGCGCCACACCCCCTCGTCACCAACGACCTCAGGGCAGTCGAGAGGAGAAAGACACGGCAGGCCCAGGGATGCCCGGCGTTCTGCGCAGCGGGGTAAAGGAGGAGCCCCGGCGAAGCCGGGGCGGGGGACACCCGCGGAGCAGAGCGCCGGGCGTCCCTGGGCCCGCGAGGTGCAGGCGCAAAAAAAAGGGACGCCAGCGGCGTCCCTTTCAAAGACAAAAAACACTCAGTTCTTCACAGCACCGCTGGCCGCCGCCAGGGCCGTCATGTTGAGCACCCGCCGCACCGTGGCCGCCGGCGTGAGGATGTGCACCGTGCCGGCCGCGCCCATGAGGATGGGGCCGACAGTGACGCCGCCGCTGGTGGTCGTCTTCATCACGTTGTAGAGGATGTTGGCCGCATCCAGGTTCGGGCAGATCAACAGGTTCGCCGACCCCGTGAGCGTGGTCTCGGCCAGGTAGGCGGCGCGGATCTCGGGCTGCAGCGCGGCATCGCCGTGCAACTCACCATCGCACTCGATCTCGGGGTGCGCGGCCACGAACAGGTCGCGCGCATCGGCCATCTTGCGGGCGGACGCGCGCTTGCTCGACCCATAGCTGGAGTGCGACAGGAACGCCACCTTCGGCGGCAGACCGAAACGCTGCACTTCCTGCGCCGCCATCCACGCGATCTCGGCCAGCTCCTCGGCGGAGGGCGTTTCATTGACGTAGGTGTCGGCGATGAACACCGGGCCCCGGTTGGTCATCAGCGCGTTGACCGAGGCGTACAGGCCCGCGCCCTGGCGACGGCCCAGCACGTTGTCGATGCGCTCCAGGTGCGTCATGAACCCGCCGACCAGGCCGCAGATCAGCGCGTCCGCGTCACCCAGCGAGAGCATCAGCGAACCAATGATCGTGTTGGACCGGCGCACGGCGGCCTTGGCCACCTCGGGCGTCGCGCCGTGGCGGCCCATGATCTGGTGGTAGTGCTCCCAGTACTGCCGGAAGCGCGGGTCGTCTTCCGGGTTGACGTTCTGCACGTCCTGCCCGAGCTTCATGCGCAGGCCGGCTTTGGCGATGCGCGCCTCGATCACCGCCGGGCGCCCGATCAGGATCGGCAATGCGAGCTGGTCGTCGATCGCCATCTGCGCCGCGCGCAGCGCGCGCTCGTCTTCACCGTCCGCGTAGGCCACGCGCTGCTTCTTCGGCAAGGCCTTGGCCGCGTTGAAGATCGGCTGCATGAGGATGCCGGTCTGGTACACGAAACGGCCCAGCTGCTGGCGGTACGCGTCCATGTCGGTGATGGGCCGCGTGGCCACGCCCGAATCGGCGGCGGCCTGCGCCACGGCCGGCGCGATGCGCAGGATCAGGCGCGAATCGAACGGCTTGGGAATGAGGTAGTCCGGGCCGAAGCTCAGGTCCTGGCCGGCATAGGCGTTGGCCACTTCCTCGCTGGTCTCGCTCTTCACCAGATCGGCGATCTGGCGCACGCAGGCCAGCTTCATCTCTTCGGTGATGCGCGTGGCGCCGCAGTCGAGTGCGCCGCGGAAGATGTACGGGAAGCACAGAACGTTGTTGACCTGGTTCGGGTAGTCGCTGCGGCCGGTGGCGATGATGCAGTCCGGCCGCACGGCCTTGGCCAGCTCGGGCCGGATCTCCGGCTCGGGGTTGGCCAGCGCCAGCACGATGGGCTTGACGGCCATGGTCTTCATCATTTCGGCGGTGAGCACGCCCGGGGCCGAGCAGCCCAGGAAGACGTCGGCACCGTCGACCGCGTCGGCCAGCGTGCGCTTGTCGGTCTTCTGCGCGTAGCGCGCCTTGGATTCGTCGTAGCCGCCGGCCCGGCCTTCGTAGACCACGCCCTTGGAGTCGCAGACGAAGATGTTGTCGCGCGAGACGCCCAGGCCGACCATCACGTCCAGGCAGGCGATGGCGGCGGCACCCGCGCCGCTGACGGCGAGCTTGACCGAGCCGATGTCCTTGCCCACCAGCTCCAGGCCGTTGATCAGCGCGGCGGCCGAGATGATGGCCGTGCCGTGCTGGTCGTCGTGGAACACCGGGATGCCCATGCGCTCGCGCAGCTTCTTCTCGATGTAGAAGCACTCGGGCGCCTTGATGTCTTCGAGGTTGATGCCGCCCAGCGTGGGTTCGAGCGAGGCGATGATCTCGACCAGCTTGTCCGGGTCTTTCTCGTCGAGTTCGATGTCGAACACGTCGATGCCGGCGAATTTCTTGAACAGGCAGCCCTTGCCTTCCATCACCGGCTTGGCGGCCAGCGGGCCGATGTCGCCCAGGCCCAGCACGGCGGTGCCGTTGGTGATCACGCCCACGAGGTTGCCGCGTGAGGTGTACTCGGCGGCCATCGCCGGGTCGGCCTCGATGGCCAGGCAGGGGTAGGCCACGCCGGGGGAGTAGGCCAGCGAGAGGTCGCGCTGGTTGGACAGGGGTTTGGTGGGAGTGACGGCAATCTTGCCGCGGGAGGGCGTGCGGTGGTACTCGAACGCGGCGTCGCGCAGGGCTTGTTCAGCGGGGGTCATGGTGTCTCCAGAAGGCGTGAAAGCGTGTTCATTGTGTCACGCGTTCAGGCTTCGAGGCCGCGGCGGGCGCGGCGTTTCATGGGTGGCTCAGGCGGGTTGCAGCAGCTCGAACAGGGTGCGCGCGATCACCTTGGTGGCGCGCTTGAGGTCGTCGAGCTGCAGGTGCTCGTCGGCGCGCTTGGCGTTGGATTCGCGCACCGTGCGCGGGCCCGCGCCGTAGATCACGCCGGGGATGCCGCGCTCCACGTACAGGCGCACGTCGGTGTAGAGCGGCGTGCCCACGGCGGGGATGGCCTCGCCGAACACGGCCTGGCCGTGCTTCTGGATCGCCTGCACCAGCGGCTGGTTGCCGGGCAGCGGCTTCATGGCGCGCGCGAGCAGGATGCGGCGCACGTCCACCTGGAGCTGCCGGCCGCCGCGCGGCGGCTGGAAGCTGGCTGCGGCCTGTTCGATGGTGCGGCGCAGGGCGGCTTCCACCTCGGCCGGGTCTTCCTCGGGGATCATGCGGCGGTCCAGCTTGAGCACGACCTTGCCGGGGATCACGTTGGTGTTGGTGCCACCGCTGATCTGGCCCACGTTGAGGTAGGGGTGGGTGATGCCTTCGACCTGGGAGGTGACCTTCAGGTAGTCGGCGTTGAGGGCGTACAGCGCATTGAGGATGTGGGTGGCGCCCTGCAGCGCGTCGGTGCCGCTGTCGGGAATGGCGGCGTGCGCCATGTCGCCGTGCACCGTCACTTCCAGCTGCAGGCAGCCGTTGTGGGCCACCACCACCTGGTAGCTGAAGCCGGCGGCGATCATGAGGTCGGGTTTCGTCAGGCCCTTCTTGAGCAGCCAGTCGGGGCCGACTTCGCCGCCGTATTCCTCGTCGTAGGTCACGTGCAGTTCCACGCCGCCAGCGAGTTTCGCGTTGAGCGATTCGAGCGCGCGGATCGCGAAGGTGAAGCTGGCGATGTCGCTCTTGCTCACGGCCGTGGCACGGCCGTAGATCCGGCCGTCGGCCACCTCGCCGCCGTAGGGGTCGTGCGTCCAGCCTTCGCCGGGCGGCACCACGTCGCCGTGGGCGTTGAGCGCGATGGTCCTGCCCGGCCCGTAGGGGCGGCGCACGATCAGGTTGGTGATGCTCTGCAGGCCGGCGGCCTCCACCTCACCGGCGGGCACGGCGTGCTGTTCGGCTTTCAGGCCCATGGCGCCCAGCAGCTCGGCGGTGCGCTCGGCGTGCGGCGCGTTGTTGCCGGGCGGCGTGTCGGTGGGCACGCGCACGAGTTCCTGCAGGAAGCGCACCTCCTCGTCGAAGTGGGCGTCGATCCAGGCATCCAGTTGTTGTTCGGTGGTCATGGTGTTCCGTTCGGGTGTTCGGTGGCGAGTTGCTCGAGCAGGTGCGAGAAGGCGTTCACACACAGCTCCATGTCGTCGCTGGTGCTGGACTCCAGCGGGTTATGGCTGATGCCGCTGTTGAGGCCGCGCACGAAGAGCATGGCCTGTGGCATCACCTCGTGCAGCTTCATGGCGTCGTGCCCGGCGCCGCTGGGCATGCGGTGCAGCGGCACGCCCAGGGCGGCCACGGCTTTTTCCCAGCGCGCCTGCCAGGCGGGTGCGCTGGGCGCGGCGGCGGCGCGCATGGTTTCTTCGGTCTTGAGACCGATGCCGCGGCGCTCGCAGATGCTGCGCAACTGGGCCAGGATGTCGCGCTCCAGCGCGTCGCGCTGTGCGTTGCTGGGCGCTCGCAGGTCGAGCGAGAACAGGCAGCGGCCGGGCACCACGTTGATCGAGCCGCCGGGCACCTGCAGCATGCCGATGGTGGCGACCGAGTCGCCGTCGGCGGCGGCGCGCTGTTCGGCATAGAGCGCGAGTTCGGCCACGGCGCTGGCGGCGTCGCGCCGGCGGTCCATGGGGGTGGTGCCAGCGTGGCTGGCCATGCCAAGGGCTTCGCACTGGTAGCGCACGCTGGCGTTGATGGAGGTGACCACGGCCAGCGGCAGGTCCATTTCGTTGAGCACCGGGCCCTGTTCGATGTGCACTTCCACGAAACCGAGGTACTTCGACGGGTCGCGCTGCAGCGCCGCGATGGCCTCCAGCGTGGCGGGCAGGCCGGCGTGCCGCATGGCGTCGCGCATGCTCACGCCATCGGCGTCGAGCTGGTCGAGCCAGGCCGGGTTGAAGTGGCCGGTGAGCGCGCCCGAGCCCAGGAAGGTGGCCTTGTAGCGCTGGCCTTCCTCTTCGGCGAAGCCCACCACCTCGAAGGCGAAAGGTAGGCGCCGGCCGGCGGCGTGGAGCTGCTGCACGCAGGCCATGGGCGCGAAGATGCCCAGGCGGCCGTCGTACTTGCCGCCGTTGCGAACGGTGTCGTAGTGGCTGCCGGTGAGCAGGGCCGGTGCGCCCGGCGTGGCGCCGTGGTAGCGGCCGACCACGTTGCCCACGGCGTCGATGTGCACCTCGTCGAAGCCGCAGTCGCGCATGCGGGCTGCGATGTCGGTGGCGCAGGCGCGGTGCGCGTCGGTCAGGTAGGTGACGGTGAGCTGGCCGTGTTCGGCGAAGCCGGGGTCGCTGTGGCGCGCGAGGTCTTCGTGCCAGTCCCACACGCGGTGGCCGACGGTGGGCTCGAAGCCGAACTTGTCGTTCAGGCGGATCTCGGCGATGCGGTGGATGTTGCGCAGGCACTCGGCGCGCTCGAAGTCCACCGGGTGGCCCAGGCGGCGCTCGAAGGTGGCGATGATCTCGCGCTTGTTCAGGCCGACGCCGCGCGGGCCGCGCACCGCGAGGATGAACGGGAAACCGAACTTCGCGTTGTACTGCGCGTTGAGCTGCTGGATGTGCGCGAACTCATCGGGCGTGCAGTTCGTGAGGCCGGCCTTGGTCTGCTCGTTGGTGGACTCCGCGGTGAGCGACTTGGCCACCATGGCCTTGCCGGCCAGTTCCGGGTGGGCACGGATCAGCGCGAGCTGGGGTTCCAGGCCGGCCTGGTCGAGCACGGCCACCATGGCGTGCTTGAGCGCGGCGAGCGAGGCGAAGGGCCGGCGGGCCAGGGCCTGTTCCGCGATCCAGGGCGAATGCTCGTACAGGCCGTCGAGCATCTGCGCGGCTTCGGCCGGCGGCGCGCGGTTGAGTTGTTCCAGGGTGATGGGCATGGGGTCGGCCTCAGGCGGCAGAAAGGGGGTGCGTGGTTTTCCAGTGGCGCGCGATGTCCACGCGCCGGGCGACCCACACCTTGTCGTGTTGCTGGATGTGGTCGAGGAAGCGCTGCAGCGCGGTGATGCGGCCGGGCCGGCCGAGCAGGCGGCAGTGCATGCCGATGCTCATCATCTTGGGACGGTCCAGGCCGTCGGGGTCGCCTTCGGCGTACAGCGCGTCGAACGTGTCCTTCATGTACTGGAAGAACGGGTCGGCGTGCGAGTAGCCCTGCGGCAGCGCGAAGCGCATGTCGTTGCAGTCCAGCGTGTAGGGCACGATGAGCTGGTGCGCGTCGCTGCCGTCGGTCTTGCGCACCTTCATCCAGAACGGCAGATCGTCGCCGTAGTAGTCGCTGTCGTACTCGAAGCCGCCGAAGTCGGCCACCAGCCGGCGCGTGTTGGGGCTGTCGCGCCCGGTGTACCAGCCCAGGGGGCGGCTGCCGGTGAGCTGTTCGATGAGCTGCATGGCCTGCGCCATGTGGGCGCGCTCGGTGGCTTCGTCCACGTGCTGGTAGTGGATCCACTTGAGGCCGTGGCAGGCGATGTCGTACCCGAGCTCCATGAACGCGGCGGTGACGTCGGGGCTGCGCTGCAGGGCGGTGGCCACGCCGAACACGGTGAGCGGCAGGCCGCGCCGCTCGAACTCGCGCAGGATGCGCCAGACACCGGCGCGCGAGCCGTACTCGTAAATGCCTTCCATGCTGATGTGGCGCGCCGGGTAGGCCGCGGGGTTGAACATTTCCGAGAGGAATTGCTCGGAGGCGTCGTCGCCGTGCAGCACGCTGTTCTCGCCGCCTTCTTCGTAGTTCAGCACGAACTGCACGGCGATGCGTGCTCCGTTGGGCCAGCGGGCGTGGGGCGCATCGCGGCCGTGGCCGGCGAGGTCGCGGGGGTAGGCGCGTGTGGAGTCGTAAAGCGTCATGACAAGGCCATGGAGATGTCGTTGGTGGGTACCTTGCGGTCGAAGGTCAGGTTTTCCTCGACGTGCAGCAGGTGTTCGTTCATCAGGCGCACGGCCAGTTCCTCGTCGCGCGCGGCCAGGGCCTTGACGATGTCGGCGTGTTCGTCGTTCGAGTGCTCGGCGGCCTGGTTGCTCTGGTACATGAGCGTGATCAGCGCGCAGCGCGAGATGAGTTCGCGCAGCAGCTCGGCCAGCACCTGGTTGCCCATGAGCTCGGCCATGCGCACGTGGAAGTCGCCCAGCAGCTCGGTGCGCCCGGCCACGTCTTCGTTGTTGACCGCCATCTTTTCCTGCGCCACGTGTTCGCGCAGCGCCTTGAGTTTGGCGTTGGTCACGGTCTTGACGAAGGCACGCGTCATCTCCACTTCGAGCATGCGGCGCACGGCGAACACCTGCTGGGCTTCCTGCACCGAGGGTGTGGCCACAAAGGCCCCGCGCGCGGGCTCGAGCCGGATCAGCCGGTTCTGCGACAACTGGAACAAGGCCTGGCGCACCAGGGTGCGCGAGACGCCGAAGTGGTCGGCCAGCTTCTGCTCGGCCAGCTTGGTGCCCGGGTGCAACCGGTGCTCCACGATGGCCCGCGTGAGCGACTCGACGATGTGCAGGGTGCTGGAGGTTTCCATGCGGCGCATCATATCCAGAAAAACAAAAAGTGTATACACTTTCGGTAGACCATCAAACACTGGAAGGACACACCATGGGCTTGAGCACACACGTTCTGGACACGATGCACGGCTGCCCGGCCGCCGGCATGGTGGTGGAGCTGCACACCACCGAGGGCGACAAGGCCACGCTGGTCAAGCGCTTCACCTTGAACGCGGACGGGCGCAACCCGGACGGGCCGCTGTACGACAACACCAGCCTGAAGGTGGGCACCTACCGGCTGGTGTTCGATGTGAAGGGGTATTTCGCGGCCAGGGGCGTGAAGCTGCCCGAGCCCAATTTCCTCAACCGCGTGTCGCTGGACTTCGGTGTGGCGCACACCGACCAGCACTACCACGTGCCGCTGCTGGTGAGCCCGTGGAGCTACTCGACGTACCGCGGCAGCTGAGCGCGCTCAGACGTCGGCGAAGTCTTTTTGGCCGGCGCGGGTGGCGGCCACCGAGTACAGGGCGCCCGGCGCGTTGCGGGTCTGCATGAACGCTTCGAGCGATTCGCCGCGCATGGCCGCGTAGATGTGCAGGTTGGAGACGCCGAGCACGGCGCCGAGTTTTTCCAGGCCGAAGAAGATGCAGCCGTGGTGGATCAGCCCGCGCCAGTCGCGCGCGCGCAGCAGCTGCTTTTCGTCCTCGCTCAGGCCCGCGCGCTCGAAGCTGGCTTCTTCGTCGGCCCGGAACGCGTCGCGGTGCGCGGGGTGGATCATCTCGCGCAGGAACTTGTTGAGGCGGTAGGCCTTCTGGCTGCGTTCGAGGTCGAAGGGGTAGGTGCCGGCCAGGCGTTCTGCGCCCTGCAGCGGTTCTGCCATGCGCGAGCGGTGGCGCTGCACTTCCCCGGCCACGGGCGGGGAG